>NZ_AUTL01000232.1:0-12912 GCF_000498015.1 Pseudoalteromonas sp. TAE79 | reverse complement strand
TAATGTCAGTCAGTTAACACTGACTGGCTTTTTTTTATAGGGATATTTAGATGGTTTCTTTTTCACACATCGTGGAAAGCTGCGCTCATGATGCCTTGTTGGTAACTGAAATAGCGTCAGCGTTTCTAATAAATGCTCATAGCGTTTTGGTAAATTTCCCGGACTTGTCAGTGGGATAGTTAACAGAAATACATTGATATGTCTTGAACAATGAGAAAAACTCAGTTGATTTGGCCATACTTCCAGTAACTCTGCTGCCTCACGCATGGCTATTCTTATAATATTGTAGGCAATTAGTAACCCCCACAATTCTTGCCTTATCATATCCGGCCTTTTTGAGCGTAGGATATAGTTTGAGTGCAACATTGTTTGTTTTATTTCTCGATATCCTATTTCTATTTCCCAGCGATGCATGTACAAATCAGCGATTTCTTTTGATGGGTAACGCATTACATCAAGCATTGATGTAAGAATCTGATACTGCTTATTATTATGCGTGTAAGTAAGCAGCCGAGCTTCTATAAACTCTGGCAAGTCAGTAAACTTTTTTCGCGCTTGTGGCGATGTTTTAAGACGCACTAACTGGTCATTTTTACTCATTTTCTTTATGGTATCAACGGTTAAGCCTTTTCTGACAGGTATCATCCAGTGCCTTTCAGTCCCTGCTTGGTGCCAACGATGCAAAAGCCCTAATGAATAATAACCGCGATCAAATAAGGTTAATGAGTTATCCGGTGTACCTTCAATGAGCTCTTCAGCGAGTGTCATTTCTCCTTGATGTTGCCCGTTAAAAGTACAATTAATGAGTTGATGGCTCGTTAGCTCCATGTGGCATACCATCCGAATTTGCGGATAGGTATTTTCACCATACTGGGTTGAGCCACACCCAAATACGTCTTTATTCTCTGGCGTATCATGTGTACGAAAAACAACGCCATCAACTGCTAATAGATTTAAGCCACAAAATGTATCGAAGTGGGCATGATTATAATGCCGTGACGCCATCATCTTGAAGACCTGCTCGACAGCATCTTCACCTAAGCGTTGTCTCGCTTGAACCATGGCACTAGGGGCAACTAGTTTCCCTTTACCTGGTAAGGCGATGTCCATTTTAGAGGCTATATCCCAAACAGATTCATGACGAAATAAACTCATACCAATCACAGACCAAACGACAGCATCGAGTGGTAGGCGACGTTTACGAACGGTGGCGACACCCGATTTTTCAAAAGCTTGGTTAAGTAATTCGGGATCTAAGATGCCAGATAAGTTATCAAGCGTTGTAAATTCATCAGCAGATGAGAAGGTGGTTGAAAGAGCTGTTTGAATATCCATAAAAAAACCGTAATTAGCGAAACTAATTACGGATTATTCACGATCATTTAGATCGGTCAACCGATCAATTAACCTTAACTGATCGGCATTATGCCTTGTGCAGGCTTTTATGTTTTTATAAAGCTGGTAAAATAGCGTTAATTAATTTAAAGAGATAAAAAAATGGCTGGATTTTGGAATTACCGTGTAATTTTTTGTGAAGCAACGAAAGACGAAGCAGCGCAATATCAAATACACGAAGTAGAATATAACCTAAATGGTAAAGTAACTAACTGGTCAGAAACTGGCGCAGCCCCTTTTGGAACAACCTTAGATGAGTTGAAAGATGACTCTGAGCGTTTAAAAACTGCATTTGATAAACCAGTACTTAAAGTTGTACGTAAAACGCGTGGCTACGAGCTTGTTGATGTTGAAACGGGTGAGGAAGCAACGGGTGAGCCGCCAGCAGGCTTAACGCAATAACTGTATTTATATAAAAGGTGCTTAAGGCGCCTTTTTTATTGTCAAAATTTAGCACAAGTTAAATAAGGAATGAGGATGACTTTAAAAGCAATATTATTTGATATGGATGGCACATTAGTTGATTCAGAAAGCATGCACTTTGTATGTTGGAGTAAACTACTTAAGCCTTATGGTGTTAGTTATTTAGAAAATGATTTTTGTCAGCGCTTTTCAGGACGACCCACTTTAGAAGCTGCAATCGAAATTAAGCAAGAGCATAACTTATCAGTAAGTGCACAGTTTTTAGCGGATGAAAAATACCGTTTATTTGGCGAATATGTAATAACACATTTACCGCCAATAATGCCGTTTACTGAGCAAACGTTGAAAGCGGTAAAAGCGAGTGGCTTAAAAATGGCGCTAGTAACAGGTAGTGCTAGGAGTGAAGCTATGCCAATACTTAAAGGTTTAGGATTTTATGAGCTGTTTGACACAGTTGTTACAAAAGACGACGTAACTAATCCTAAACCTGCAGGGGATCCGTATTTACTGGCACTTGAGCAGATAAATATACAACCTGGCAATGCAATTGCTGTTGAGGATACTTACACAGGGGTAACAGCTGCTAATAATGCTTTGTTACGTGTTGTAGCCATTGCCAATAGCCATACTAAAGATCACGACTTTAGCCAAGCTACCTATCAAATGAGCAACTTAGATGAGTTTTGGCAATGGGCGCAATCTCAACTATAGTATAAGCCAACTTTTACGTGCTTGGATGCGCCAATGTTTACTATTAAACACCTGCTTTTAATTGTTATTGTACTTTTTACGCAATGCATAAGTGCAGCACAACCGTCTGTTTTACTGGCTAAAGTATATGACGAAACGAAGCATTATGATGTAAGTAAATATTTAGTCAGTGAAAAATATGATGGCGTAAGAGCTATCTGGACCGGCACGCAGTTTGTCACTCGTAAGGGTAATATTATCAATGCGCCAAGTTGGTTTACAGTGCCATTGCCAAATGTATGGCTTGATGGTGAGCTGTGGACTAAACGTGAGCACTTTTCTGCGCTTAGTGGCATAGTCAGAACTAAAAAACCTAATAATCATGATTGGCAAACTATTACTTATAAAGTATTTGATATGCCAGATAAAAATCTGCCTTTTAGCACTCGCTATAAAAACTATAATGAGCTTATTACTAGCCTAAACTCGCCGCACATTAGTGCTGTAGTTCAATATAGCTTTACAAATAATGAGCAGCTTACAGAGTATTTTGAGAACATAACTAAGCAGGGCGGCGAGGGCGTAATGCTTCATTTGGCCAGCGCGAAGCACAGCAATGGAAGAAGTAATGCATTACTAAAATTAAAACCTTATTTAGATGCAGAAGCGGTTGTAATTGCGCACTTACCAGGCAAAGGTAAATATCAAGGTATGTTAGGTGCATTGAGGGTAAAAACAGCGCAGGGGCAGGTATTTTCTATTGGTACTGGGTTTAATGATGCACAGCGCTCCATCCCACCGGAGATTGGTAGTACTGTAACGTACCGATTTCATGGCTTAACAAAAAATGGGTTACCGCGTTTTGCCAGTTTTTTACGGGTCAGAGATAGTTTATAACATTTATAAATTTTACAAAGTGTGCTAAATTGCGCGGCCTTTTTGGTAATGTGTGGTGAAGTATGTTTGTAGGTTTTGATTACGGTAGTTCTAATTGTGCTATGGGTGTAATGAGCGAGGGTAATGTTCAATTAGTACCGCTAGAGCAAGGAAAACATTACTTACCGTCTACACTTTACACTCATCACAGCGCGTTGGTTGTTGATTTTGTTGCTAAGCATTTACATGGCACAGCCCATGAGCATGATTTTTTAACGCAGCGCCAAGCATTATTAAATACCTTACCTCGTATTAAGTCAGACCTTGATTTACAACCTTCAGATGAAACCCTATTTATTGGTCGTGAAGCGATTAGCGAGTACGTGCAGTTTCCTGAAGAAGGCTATTTTGTTAAGTCTCCTAAATCATTTTTTGGTGCAACAGGTTTAAAGCAAGGTCAAATTAACTTTTTTGAAGATATCGCAACCGCGATGATCTTAAAAATTAAGCAACGCGCTGAGCTCTCTTTAGATAAAACACTTACACAAACAGTAATTGGTCGCCCAGTAAACTTTCAAGCTGTGGGTGGTGAGCAATCAAATCAACAAGCGGTCGGTATTTTAGAGCGTGCTGCTAAACGTGCTGGTTTTAAAGACGTAGAGTTTTTATATGAGCCACTTGCTGCGGGTATCGACTACGAGAGTGATTTAACTCAGGATCAAAAAGTACTCGTTATTGATATTGGTGGTGGTACAAGTGACTGCTCATTTGTACAAATGGGCCCAAGCTTTAGAGGAAATAGTCAGCGCGATAGCGATTTTTTATCTCACAGTGGTAAACGTGTTGGCGGAAACGATTTAGATATTGCTTTGAGCTTTCATGGTTTAATGCCGTTATTGGGTTTAGGCAGTACGTTTAAATCAGGTCTACCTTTGCCTAATCAAGCGTTTTGGCAAGCGTGTAAAATTAACGATGTAAACTTACAAAGCCAATTTTATAGTGAAAGCCATACCCGAGAGCTAAACGCACAATTACGTGATGTAAGTGCACCTGAGCTTTATAAGCGCTTAATACATTTACAGCAAAACAAGCAAGGCCATCAGTTAGTGCAACAAGGTGAAGCGGCTAAAATAGCACTTTCGTCTGCTAGTGTGTTTGATTGTGATTTAAGCTTTTTAGATAGTGGGCTGAATAAAAATGTATCTGTAAGAGATTTAGCTGTTGCCGTTGAGAGTAGTATTAGCCAAATAGTTACTTTAGCAAAACAAGCAATCAGTGACGCTGCGACCACGCCAGACATTATCTATTTAACAGGCGGAAGTGCACAATCACCATTGATTAAAGCGGCTTTAAGTGAGCACTTAGGCAATATAAAAATGGTTAACGGGGATCACTTTGGTAGTGTAACCGCTGGCCTGACTAAATGGGCCAGCATGCTTTATAAATAACCTAGATTACAATTGAGGTTTAAAGATCTATTTGTCGGGTTGCGAGGTATTTTTCGTAATCTGGCAATGTGCGTTCAAGCTCTACGTCCATAAGCGCTGAGCTTAATAACATATCTGCACTCACTTCATTACACGCCACCGGAATATTCCAAACAGCGGCTAAACGCAGCAGCGCTTTAACATCAGGGTCATGAGGCTGTGATGCTAATGGATCCCAAAAAAATATTAAAACATGTATCTCATGTTCTGCTATTTTAGCGCCAAGTTGTTGATCGCCGCCCATAGGACCACTTAAAAGCTGAACTACATCAAGCCCCGTGGTTTTTTGAATTAAATGCCCCGTAGTACCTGTGCCATATAAAGTGTGCTTACTTAGTATTTCTTTGTGCTTTTCACACCATAATTTTAGTGCTGCTTTTTTACCATCGTGTGCCACTAAAGCAATATTTTTTTGTGCGGGAAGAGATTGTGTTTTTTGTTCCATGCTAATTCTTTTTATTGGTGAACCTAAACTCGGAAGAATAAATCTCTTAACCAAAGTGCAGGTTAGTTAAAATAATAGATTGATAGCAAGGGCAATAAATACAATGCCAGTGATCCTATCAATCCAAAGTTGGCTGTTTGGGTTACGTCTAAAAAACTGTGCAATTTTGTCGCCAAAATAAATATACGTGCAGTCAATCGGAAAAGCAAAAAGAGGGTAAAGTAAGCCAAAAAACGCGAGCTGAAAAGTAGCCGATGAAAGCGTTGGATCTACAAATTGTGGAATAAATGCAATAAAGAATAATGCTACTTTAGGGTTTAATACTTCAGTCATCATGGCCTGAAACATGACATTACTTTTTTTACTGGTACTTATATGCGGTTTATCGGTTTGCTTGTCATCAGATGTCGGCTCTGGCTGCTTTAGCGTGCCTTTAATCATCATAAACCCTAAATAGCATAAGTATGCTGCGCCTGCATATTGCACTGCGGCATAGGCACTAGAGGAAGCTTTCAGTACTGCGCTTAGGCCTACAACAGCAAATAGCGTATGAACAACCCCACCTAATGCAAAACCAAAAGCACTTTGCATACCAGCACTTCGACCATTAGCAAATGTTTGTGCCATCAAAAATGCATTTGATGGCCCAGGCGCTACTGCCATTAAAAAGCTGGCTAATAAAAATGAGACTAGAAAGTCAGGATTGATCATTGAGTACTTTTAGCCGGGTGTAAAGTATGTGCTTTTTTGCTCATTAAAATAAGCCAAAGCGGAACTAGTAATAATAAATGAAAAGCAATTAACCACGGTGTACTTAACCCCAAATATTGAGTTAAAACAACAAGTATACTCGCGCCACTCATTTGCATTGCACCGAGTAATGCAGAGGCTGTGCCTGCTTGTTTAGGAAAGCTAGACAGAGACATTCCTGCTGCAGAGCCTAAACTTAAAGCAAACCCTAATGCAGCAATTAAGATAGGTAGCATAAGCGCAAATGCTGTTTCTATACCGCTAAGGGCTAACATTAAAATGCCTGAGGAAACCAGTACACTCACACCGACACGCAAAGCACGTTGGCTATTTCGTTTAATGTAGGTTGGTAAAATAAAACTTGCGACAATACTTATTACGGCATTTAACGTAAACCAAAAAGTAAAGTCGGCTACGGTGCCGCCTAAATGTGTAATAAGCCAGCCTGGTGCGAGCGTTACATACACTAATATGGCCGACATTGAGACCATACAAATTAGGCTATTAAACAAAAATACCGGTGTTTTAATAATCGGTGTAAAGCGACGTAAATCTAAAATATGCCCCTGATAATGACTATCAGCAGGACGAGTTTCTCTAAAAAAGAATAGGGTAACAATAAGGCCCAAAATAGCAAACGCGGTTAAAAACATAAAGTTCATACGCCAGCCAAACTGTACGGTAAGCCAAGCCCCTAAAATAGGTGCCATTGCCGGAATAAAGCACACAATCCCGTTAAGGTAGGTAATCATTTGTCCGCTTCGTTCACTACCATATTTATCACGCACTATCGCAAATGCGACAACAAATGTGGCACACGCTCCAAACCCCTGAAAAGCACGTGCTATTAGTAATATCTCAAAAGAAGGCGAGTAGTATGCGAGTAATGCAGAGCTTGCATACAAACTAATGCCCACTACTGCCACTGGTTTTCGGCCAAATCTATCAGCCAAAGGGCCCGCAATTAATTGGCCTAAACCCACTGTAAGCATAAAAATAGCAACGGTTTGCTGTACTTGTTGTTCAGTAACTGCAAATTGTTCTGCAATAGTTGGAAAAGCAGGTAGGTAAATATCGATTGCCATAGGGCAAAATATAACGAGTAACGCTAAGATAAGTAACAAAGTCATATTAGGTTTAGCGGGCTGTGTTTGCATTGAGTCTCCTTTTGTCGAGTATTTTAGGTGGGCACTCATAAAAAAGAAAGGGCTTATGACCCCTGCATAGGTCGTCATTCTTACTTTTTGATTGGATTAAGTGAAAAACCCAGCATAAATGCACTTTTTAAAACTGGTCTGATGTGTTAATTTTAAAAAAGTAACTGTTGATGGAAAATAATAATGAGTAATAAATCTGCACTTGTACAAACATGGCATAAATTTAAGCGCCTACCTTTTGGGAATTGGCTTTTTACTAAAGCTGTTTGCTTTAAAGCGCCATATTTTGGTTCGATGAAACCTTACGTACTCGATTTGAGAGAGGGCCATTGTAGTGCGGTGGTTAAAAACCGCCGAAGCGTTCATAATCATATTGGAACTATTCATGCTATTGCGCAGTGTAACTTAGCTGAATTGTGTGCAGGTGTAATGGTTGATGCAACAGTGCCAGTTAAAACGCATCGTTGGATCCCAAAATGGATGACAGTTAGGTATTTGGCTAAAGTAGATACAGATGTACGAGCAGTCGCTGAAATTGATTTACCACATAAGTGGGTTGATAAAGAAGACTTAGTAGTACCGGTGAAACTGTATAATACCCGCAATGAGCTTGTTTTCACTGCAGATATTACTATGTACATTACTGAGAAAAGGTAACTTACGTAAAGCTGATTTGACTTAGCTTTTATCAGCGGCTTGTTTATTTACAAATGATAAGTCGCTGCCATCTTCTTTCAATAATGCTTTAACTTCTTTTGCGGGTTTTAGTTCTTTCGAAATTAGTTCCGGCTCTTCTTTTTCAAAGCGTTGCTTTATACTGCCTTCAATTACTGCGCCTGCATCAATACTCAATGTATCGTGAAATACATCGCCATGAACATGAGCGCCACTTTGTACTTTTACTTCACTGGCATTAATTGACCCAATAACTTTACCTTTAACAATAACGCTTTTAGCTTCAACAATACCTTCAACAACTCCCGCTGAGCCAATAACTAAATGCTCCACTTTTATGTCACCATCAATACGGCCATCAAGCTGTACTTCACCTTGGCTAACTAAAGTGCCTGTAAGGCGTACGTCTTCAGAAATAATAGACGGTGTGTGATTCACTCTTTTTAAATTAGAGCTAACTGTTTTTTGTTTTTTTCTACCAAACACGAGAAAGCGCCTTTGTTATTTTTAGAGGATTGACTTGTTTACCATTAAGTAATACTTCGTAGTGTAAATGCGTGCCTGTGCTTCGGCCGGTGCTGCCCATTAGGCCGATCACATCATGTTTAGTGATTGATTGACCTTTCTTTACTTTAATTTTATTTAAGTGTCCAAATCGAGTCACTAAGCCATTTTTATGTTCAAGCTCGATAAAGTTACCATAACCACCATTACGACCGGCACGAAGAACTACAGCGTCTGCTGGAGCGAATATTTCGGTTTTATGCCAACCGGCTAAATCAATTCCTTTATGAAAGGCATGATTACTATTCATGGGATCTTTTCTAAGGCCGAAATTACTCGAAATATAGTATTTAGCTTTAGCTAAAGGCAGGGTGTTTGGTAGCTCAGTTAAAAAGTTTTCTAAATTATTTAATATTAATAACTTATCAACGATGGCTAAAAAGTGGCTCGGAATTTTTGTTTCGTTAAATATATCAAGGGGCCCACCTTGTGCAGTTGTCTGGGCGCTTAATATTAGGTGTTGCTCAAGCGCAGACTCAATTCCTGCGCCTTTAACCATAGCTAAAATGGCTTGGTGACGTTCACTAATTTGGTTATCTAAATAGGTAAAGCTTTGCTCATACTGATTATTTAAGTTGGCCACTCTTGTTGCGAATGTGATTGGAGCGATTAACTGTGCTTGTTTACCTTTTTGATTTTCATCGACTAATGGCTCATGAAATTCATTGCCATTTTCATTAATTGGTACATCAAGTTCTGTATCAAGCTTAATAACATCTTTGCTAATTGAAGCAGGAAGGGATTCTATCATGCTTTGCAGTAGCGCCTGCTTTTGTTCAAGTATTGCAAGTTGCTCTAGCTGCGTTGCTTGAAGGGCTTGTTGCTCACTGACTTTTTGTTGCCACAGCGTTTGCTCGGTTATTTGATTTTGTTTTATGTCAGAGATTTTATTTGTTTGTGTATAAACACGAAAGCTCGAAATACTCAGCCAAGTAAAAGTGACTAAAATAAGCAACGCTACAAGAAGTTGAAACCAAGAGGCTAAAACAACATGCTTAACTTCGCCATTTTGACGAATAAGTAGCTGACGAGCAGGGAAAAATTTATGATAAAAAGACTTTATAAATACTGACATGGCATATAACACTGGCTATTAACCGAATTAAGATAGCAATTTGAGTTAAAAAAGCTAGAAAAAAATTGTAACTGTTCAAAAATTAATAAAAAAGGGCTGCTTTTAGTAAGCAGCCCTTTTAATAAATTTTTTAATATTCGTATTATTTTGACGGCAGTACAGTACTCTCTACAGAGCCAAAACCTATACGTGCATAGCCTTCTTTTTCACACCAGCCACGCATAATAACGTTATCGCCATCTTCTAAAAAGCTGCGGTGTTCGCCATTACTTAGCGTGATTTTTTCTTTACCGCCACGAGAAAGCTCAAGTAATGAACCTGCTTCTTCGTGCGTTGGACCCGACTGAGTGCCCGAACCTAGCATGTCACCTGGCATAAAGTTACAGCCATTTACTGTGTGATGAGTAACCATTTGTGCCACAGTCCAGTAAGAGTGCTTAAAGCTAGATGTTGATACGCGCGTTGGGTTATGGCCTTCGCTACGCATTTTTTGCGTTTGAATTTTAACATCCATTTGAATATCAAAAGCACCTTGGTCGCGATTCGCTTTTGATTCTAAATAGTCCATAGGCTGTGGATCGTTTTCATCACGTGTCCAGCTTGTTCTATAAGGCGCTAATGCTTCGGTTGTTACAATCCAAGGCGATACAGTTGAGGCAAAGTTTTTAGCTAAAAATGGACCAAGCGGTTGATATTCCCACGCTTGCAAGTCACGTGCTGACCAATCGTTAAATACACAAAAGCCAAATACGTGGTTTTCAGCATTTTCGATAGCGATTGCATCGCCCAGTGCATTGCCTTTACCTAAGTAAATACCCAGCTCTAGTTCGTAATCAAGGCGTTTACAAGGACCGAATGATGGCACTTCTGCGTCTGGCGCTTTGGTTTGACCTTTAGGGCGATGAAATGTTTGACCCGATACGTCAATAGATGAAGAGCGACCATGATAACCAATAGGTACCCATTTATAGTTAGGTAATAATGGGTTGTCAGGGCGAAATAAACTACCCACAGCTGTAGCGTGATAAATAGAAGTGTAAAAGTCGGTGTAATCACCGATGCGACAAGGCAAAGAAAACTCTATATCGGATTGTGCAACCAATGTATCGCTAAGCGCCTGTTGGTGCTCAGAGCCTGCTCTTAGTGCTTTTGAAAGGGCTAAACGAAGGGCTGACCAATACTGTTTCCCTAAACCCATAAATGTATTTAAGGTTTCTTCACTTGCTGCATCTGCGGCTGTTTTAGCGTCACCTGTTAAAACGTTTAATTTACTTAGTTTTGCTAAATCGATTACTTGATCACCAATTGCAACACCACCACGAAAGGCCTCATCAGACCCTTTACGACGAAATTCTGCAAACGGTAAGTTTTGAATCGGGAAGTCGCAATTATCAACATTAGCTGATTCTACCCAGCTGGTTAAATTAATATCGTGGGTTTCGTTAATTAGGCTCATTACATTTCCTTTGGATTTTACTGTATGGCGACAAGGTATAGTTTATTTAATCATACTTGTACTTGGCGCCATACTTTTTAAATATTAAAACGACAAAAAGCAGCGAAGTTCGCTGCTTTTAATTTACTCAAATATTTTATAAAACGCCGCGACGCTCTTGGTCACGTTCGATTGATTCAAATAATGCTTGGAAGTTACCTTCACCAAAGCCACCATCATCAACGCGCTGGATCATTTCTATAAAGATTGGACCAAATAAGTTTTTAGAGAAAATTTGTAATAAATAACAATTTTCACTTTGGCTATCTACGAGTATCTGATGCTCACGAATTTTTTCTTTATCTTCAGCAACCCAAGGTACACGGTCAAAAATAGTATCGTAATACTCTGGGATAATATCTAAAGTGGCAATTGTTGATTTATCAAGCTTATCAAGAGAGCTTACTAAGTCATCTGTTAAAAAGGCTAAATGTTGAACGCCTGGGCCGTTGTACTCACCAAGGTATTCATCAATTTGGTTGTTATCGTTACCTTTACCTTCGTTTATTGGAATAGAGAAGGTGCCACAAGGTGATTTTAGTGCATACGAAATAAGCGCTGTTTTTTGACCTTTAATGTCAAAGTAGCGTACTTCAGTAAAACCAAATACGTCTTTATAAAAGTTAGCCCATTTTTCCATGGTGCCTTTATAAACGTTATTGGTTAAATGATCGATTCGGATAAAGCCTTTATCTTCTACAACATTTTGCGTTTCTAAGTCTTCAAAATCACTTTCGTAGATAGTGCCTTTGTCGCCAAATTGTTCAATAAAGTAAATTAGGCTGTCGCCAATACCATAGATTGCAGGGTAAGGCATATTTTTATGCGTTGAGTCGGTCGCTGGTTTTGCACCACGCTCTACTGCAGTTTCAAATGCTTTTTGCGCATTCTCAACACGCCAACCCATCGAACAAATAGCAGGACCATGGCTTTTAGCAAATTCTGCAGAAAAACCTTCACGCTCGTTATTCAGTAAAAAATGAATATCGTTTTGGTTGTAATAAACGATGTCTTTACCTTTGAATTTTTTAAGCTTAGAGAAGCCAAAATCAGTAAATACTTTATCCATATAATCAGCATCAGGTGTTGCGTATTCGGTAAATTCAATACCGACTAAACCTAAATAGTTATTTACTTCACTCATTATTATTACTCCCGCAATTAAGCACTGCGATTATGTGTTGTTGTCATATTGCAGTAGATAATCAACCAGATTTTTAATTTGGGGAAGAGGGGGGCGCTATTTAGTATGTAGTGCATGTGTAAATTTTATAGGACGGTTATTATAAAGTTACGTGTTTGTAATACAGTTAAGTAAAATGAAGTTATATGGTATAAATTCAAGTGGGAGCATTTGTTTTTAAGTTATTGTATTTAAATACTAAAAAGGAGGTTTAACCTGCGCTAAACCTCCTTTTACAATTAATAAGCAAAAGCCTTTTTGTATGTAATTATTTACACTTTAAGAGCCGTTACCAAAGAACTTGTTCCGTTGTTCTATCCACACGTTAGTTTTAATTGCTGGAGCTGCTTGGTAATGGCGCTCAATGGTTTGATTTAGCACTCGCGTCGGTTGCTCAAAAGACAGCTTTTGTTCTGCGCTACCCATACTTTTAATTTCATCTCTGGTCATAGCACGTCCTGCATAAAGCAGCGAGTTTAAGTACCCTGGTACTGTTTCGTAATTGTTATCTGTAAAAAGCAATACAGATTGATTGAGTGCCCAGCGACTATCGATTTCGCCATCTTCTTTTACGCCAGCAAGTTCTCCATCTATATAGACTTCAAATACCCCGTTGGTTGGTGCTGTATAAAATACACAAGCTATACGATGCCAAGAGTCGGGTTGTGTGTTGCCAAAATAGCCGCTATCGCTAGTT
>NZ_AUTL01000231.1:4765-15861 GCF_000498015.1 Pseudoalteromonas sp. TAE79 | reverse complement strand
GTGCGCGGTTTTGTAAATTATTTTAGTATAGCCAATTGTAAGCGAGAGCTAAAAGCCTTGGCAGGTTGGATCAGACGAAGACTAAGGGCAATACAGCTGAGGTTGTGGAAGAAGCCATCAAGGCTACATCGACGACTAAAGCAGTTAGGGAAAAAGCCACCGTTTAAGTTCATAAAGATGAACTCGTGGCGTAACTCACTAAGCCCTTTATCTTGTGTATCGATGCCAAACCAATGGTTTGAGGAGCTTGGTTTATATCCAATAGAAAAAGTGAATACGGGATGGCTTGCTTTATCAGCGTTTAGGAAATAAGTTGATAAAATGTGAAGGGTACAGGAGCCGTATACGAGGTCCGTACGTACGGTTCTGTGAGAGGGATGAGGCATAAGCCTCACCCTACTCGATGTGTGAAAAAGTTACATACCTGTGTAACCTTTTTCTTTTATAAATCACCTCAAATACTACATTTTTATCTGTACAGCCCTTTTTTACTAGGTTGGATGGCTGGTCTTTATTTTGCATTTGCATAGTCGCTTTTAGCTTTTAAGCTCATAAAAACTATTGACCCATTAAATCAAACTGTATGAAGGACTAAACATGGCTGAATCATTTAAATACGCAGGTAATAAAGGGCATGGCGGTGAATTGCATCAAAAAGCGTCGGATGAACACCCTACCATGACCACCGCGCAGGGCTGCCCTGTAAGTGACGATCAAAATTCATTACGTGCTGGAAAGCGTGGCCCAGGATTATTAGAAGATCACATAATGCGCGAGAAGATCTTTCACTTTGATCACGAGCGCATTCCTGAGCGTGTAGTGCACGCTAGAGGCTATGGTGCACACGGATATTTTGAAACTTACGACACGCTTGAAGATTTAACCTGTGCAGATATTTTTCAGCGAAAAGGTGAAAAAACCCCAGTATTTACTCGTTTCTCTACAGTTGCAGGTAATAAAGGGTCTCCAGATTTAGCACGTGATGTACGTGGTTTTGCGGTGAAATTTTATACTCAAGAAGGAAACTGGGATTTAGTGGGCAACAATATACCGGTATTCTTTATTCAGGATGCGATGAAGTTTCCAGACTTAGTTCATTCAGCTAAAGCCGAGCCTGATCGTGGTTTTCCACAAGCGCAAACAGCACATGATAACTTTTGGGACTTTGTGAGTTTGTCACCTGAGTCAATGCACATGGTTATGTGGGCAATGTCTGATAGAGCTATTCCACGCTCTTTACGCTTTATGGAAGGTTTTGGTGTTCATACCTTTAAATTTATTAATGCCAAAGGTGATGAGAAATTTGTTAAATTTCATTGGAAACCAAAAGGCGGAATGCAATCTGTAGTATGGAACGAAGCACTTAAGCTAAACGGCGCGGACCCTGATTTTCATCGCAGAGATATGTGGGAATCTATTGGCAACGGCGACTTCCCAGAGTGGGAACTAGGTGTACAGGTGTTTGATCAGCAATTTGCTGATGAATTTGAATTTGATGTTTTTGATGCCACCAAGCTTATACCTGAAGAGCAAGTACCAGTGCAAATTGTTGGTCGTATGGTGCTTGACCGTGTTGTAGACAACTTTTTTGCAGAAACAGAGCAAGTAGCATTTTGTACTCAAAACATTGTACCGGGGCTCGACTTTACTCCCGACCCGCTACTGCAAGGTCGTAACTTTTCATACTTAGATACTCAAACCAAGCGTTTAGGTGGTCCTAATTTTACGCATATTCCGGTCAATGCGCCTAAATGTCCAATGCGTCATTTTCAGCAAGATGGCCACATGGCAATGCACAATCCAAAAGGGCGTGTTAATTATGAGCCAAACTCATGGAGCGGCGACGAAAACAACCCACGCGAATGCCCAGTACATGGCTTTAAAAGCTCAAAGGAACCTGAAGTAAGCGGCGGTGATAAACTGCGTTATCGCTCAGAAACATTCAGCGATCATTACAGTCAAGCCCGTCAATTCTATTTAAGTCAAACAGAGGTAGAGCAGGCGCATATTCAATCTGCATACGTGTTTGAGCTGTCTAAAGTTGAGCATTTGCCAATACGAGAACGTTTGGTATCGCACTTGTTAAATATTGACGAAACCCTCGCAAATAAAGTTGCCGAAGGACTTGGCTTGCAAGAAATGCCAGATCCGGCAGAAGCAGCAATGCCAACACGTAAAGACTTACCTGTATCTGATGCGTTAAGTATTTTGAAAAATGCGCCCAACACCTTCAAAGGCCGTAAATTAGGTATTTTAGTAAGTGATGGCTTTAATGCAGAATTTTTTGAATCGGTTACCAATGCACTTAAAAGTGAAGGTGCAAACTTTGAAATTATTGCCCCGCAAGTTGGCGGTGCTAAATGCAGTAAAGGTAAGCACTTTAAAGCTGATCAGGTTATTAATGGTGGTCCATCGGTTTTATACGATGCGGTACTTGTACTCACCACCGAAGATGGAGCTGAAAAACTAGCTGCCATAGCAGAAGCTAAAGACTTTGTAAGTGATGCGTACGCACATATGAAATTTATAGGCTTTACAAATGAGGCTAAGCCTTTATTTAAAGCGGCAGGCCTAGATGGAAAAGTAGATGATGGTTGGATAGATTTAGAGGCACATTCAGCCGATAAATTTATAAATACATTGCGTAATTTAAGATATTGGGAGCGTTAGTAAGCTCAATAATTAAAAAACCACAGCATGTAATTGTTGTGGTTTTTTTTAGCTCACCTAGTTAAGGTATTAGTTCAAGCCAACAATAAATATTGGATATATTATGAAGCTTAATGGCGCTTGTCACTGTGGCAAAGTGGTATTTACGGTCAACTCAAAACACCCTTATCCTTACAATTTATGTTACTGCTCTATATGCCGTAAAACCGCAGGGGGCGGCGGGTTTGTTATTAATTTAAACGCGCAATACAGCACGCTTGAGGTTACAGGGCGTGAACACATAACTATTTATCATGCAAAAATAGGCGATAAAATCAGCCCTGCAGAGCGTCATTTTTGTAAGCATTGTAGTGCTAACTTGTGGTTATACGATGCACGTTGGCCTGAGCAAGTTCACCCCTTTGCAGGTGCAATAGATAGTGAGTTACCCATACCGCCAGAGCGCACTCATTTAATGCTTGGTAGTAAAGCAAATTGGGTAAATGCGCCCATTAATGAAGGTGACAAGCAGTTTGAAGAATACCCTGATGAAAGTATTGCTGCTTGGCATAAGCGTTTAAACCTCGAAAAGTAACGCAATTTTTTGTATGAGCTAAGCTTAAATTTAGGGGTAATTAAACGCATATTTAGTTAATTAAATATTAAAAATCACCGCGTAAGTAAAGGAGAATATTATGGCAGTCTCAGCAATACCAAAAGGGTTTCATTCAGTTACACCTTATCTAATTATGAATGACGCACAAAAAGCGATAGATTTTTATTGTGATGCATTTAGTGCTGAACACGTAATGCAGATGCCTTTACCTGATGGTGGAATAGCACATGCAGAAATAATAATTGGTGATTCGCATATTATGCTTTCAGATAATGGTTCTGAAGAGCATTTAAAAAACCCAAAAGAGCTCGGTGGTACAGCGCTAAGCCTTATGCTTTATGTTGAAGATGTTGATACCGTATTTAAAAAAGCAATTGAGCTTGGTGCAACAGAAATAAGACCCGTACATGATCAGTTTTATGGTGATAGGGCCGGCACGCTACAAGACCCATTTGGTCATATATGGATCATTGGTACACATAAAGAAGATGTTAGTAACGAAGAGTTAAATAATCGAATTGGGAATATAACAAATCAAGAGCAAGACGCATAACTCGCATGCTAATTAGATTTATGTAACTTTCTAATTACGTTGATGGCTTCAATGGAAGGCTTGTGGCTTGTGGCTTTTGCTTCAGCTTAACTAGGTTTTGCCTTGTTATCGACACGGTTTTCTTACCTAAAAGTAGCTCACTTAGTAAAGCGAATTGGTATAGATTACTAGTTAAATTTTAGGCATAAAAAAACCTCAGCCAATAATTAGCTGAGGTTCAAAAGTGGTACCAGCGGCCGGACTCGAACCGGCACTCCTTTCGGAAGGGGATTTTGAATCCCCCATGTCTACCAATTTCATCACGCTGGCATAATTTTTCTTTAATCTTTTAAGCATAAAAAGATAAAGAAAAACCACTTAAAATAAAAAGGATACTTATATACCTCTTATTCTGTATCCGCATTATACAAACAAAAGAGGGGGCGGCAAGCCTTTTCTTTTATTTGCATAAACAACTGA
This sequence comes from Pseudoalteromonas sp. TAE79, assembly GCF_000498015.1. Classification (NCBI taxonomy): domain Bacteria; kingdom Pseudomonadati; phylum Pseudomonadota; class Gammaproteobacteria; order Alteromonadales; family Pseudoalteromonadaceae; genus Pseudoalteromonas; species Pseudoalteromonas sp. TAE79. Next base: position 11,584 of record NZ_AUTL01000231.1, on the reverse strand, counting down.
TTGATAATTAATCGTTTATAGCAAGGAGACTCCACTGGTAAATTTTTTAAGTCTTTTTGGGCCGATATATAAAGCGAATATTTTGGGTTATGAGTGCTATTAAATTGTTATGCGATTGAATAAATGAGCAATTGAACTATTGATAATAGTTAGCCGTATTACAATAATTATTCCTGATTTATGCCGATTTTGCGCTTGATTCAGGTATTATTTGTACAACAAGGTTTTTAAGACATTAATTATGACCCAATTAAGTGCCAAACAGAACATTCAATCGATTGTTAAAGCTATTAAGGCAGAAGAAGCATTACTTCGTCAACAGCACCCATTACTTGCACATCAAAATACCTTAGGGTTAATTATTTTATTGCTATCATTTAGCGCGTTAATTGGTGTTGGTGCTTTATATTATTTAGCCCTAATACCTGCTTGGGTATGTATAGTACTTGCGGCTATTGCTGCGTCTATTTCCCATGAGTTAGAGCACGACCTTATACATAAACAATACTTTAGCAATCAGCCTTTCATGCATAATTCTATGATGTTAGTAGTATGGTTAATGCGGCCAAATACTATTAGCCCATGGTACCGACGTAAAATGCATTTACACCATCACAAAACCTCAGGCACACAACAAGACCTAGAAGAACGCTTGGTGGGAAACGGTATTAAAAATCCATTTTTACGTGCGCTAGTTATTGTAGATGGGTTATTAGGGCTAATTATTTCTACTAAACGTTTTAGAAAAGAAATTAATGGCTTTAGTTTTTCGAGTGTTTTTAATGCGGGATTTCCGATAGCGACTGCGTATTTTGCTATTTTATATAGCGTTATTTTATTCCATATTGTTGATTTATTTATACCACTTTCGCTAAATTCACCTAGTTGGTTGTTAAGTACAATGGATGTGTTTGAATTTTTAATGGTTGTGCTCATTGTGCCTAATATTATTCGCTCAAGCTCGCTTAATTTTGTTACCTCAAGCATGCATTACTATGGTGGCGTTAATAACATGCTTGAACAAACTCATGTGCTAACGAGTCGTTTATTCATGCCGTTTCACTTATTTTGTTTTAACTTTGGTAAAACGCATACCATCCATCATTTTGTGCCAAATCAGCCGTTTTATTTACGCCAAATGCTAAGTAAAAAAATACTTAAAGTAATGGCGCAGCACAACGTGCGCTTTAACGATTTTGACAGCATTAAAAATGCTAACGCGTATAAATAATTACCCCCAACATAAGGGGAGGTTCTGCATTACTATTCTTATTATATAGTTTGAATAGCGATTATGTGCCAAGCCCATTACCCGTGAATTTACTCTACCCATCGCAACGTTTATTAAGCCCGACTGTCCGTGCGTTGGTGGACTATTTAGTGGCATTTTTAAATCAACAAAAGCAAAAGTGGTAGGCTTAATTAGCGCTAAACCTTTAAACTAAAAATAGATAAAACCAGTGAAAAGTGAAGTGGCCCTTCATAGTTGAGCATCTAGCTTAAATGGGATTGATTATTGTAGAGCCTTCAGTAATAGTGGTTATAGAGCAAACTAATTATGTTCTCAATAATACATAAGGGCTCGTGCTCATCAATATTATAAAACCAATAAATATAATAAGGACAAACAGGATGAAAAAATCACTAATTTCAATAGCGTTGGGCTTTGCTGCCCTTAGTGCGTTTAATGCCAATGCAAACATTGATCAGCAAGTTAAAAAGATAGAGCAGCAGGTTATTGATTGGCGACGTTATTTTCATCAAAACCCTGAGCTTGGAAATCGCGAAACCCGCACAGCAGATATCGTCGCTAAGCACTTAAAGTCGCTGGGTATGGAAGTACAAACGGAGATTGCTTATACAGGTGTTGTGGGGCTATTAAAAGGCGCAAAGCCTGGCCCGACAGTAATGCTACGCGCAGATATGGACGCGCTGCCAGTTACTGAAAAAGCAGATGTTGATTTTAAATCAACTAAAACCACTAATTACCGTGGTGTAGATGTAGGCATAATGCATGCTTGTGGGCACGACACGCACGCGGCTATGCTAATGGGCGCTGCACAAGTGCTTGCAAACATGAAAGATGAGCTACACGGTAATATTATGTTTGTATTTCAGCCTGCAGAAGAAGGCGCACCTGAGGGGGAAGAGGGTGGCGCTGAGCTAATGCTTAAAGAAGGCATATTTAAACAATACAAACCAGAAGCTGCTTTTGGGTTACACATAACATCTAGTTTGCACAGCGGTAAAATTGGTTATAGAAGTGGCCCAGCTATGGCCAGTGCAGACCGATTTGAAATAACAGTACATGGCAAGCAGGCACACGGCTCTGCACCGTGGACTGGGGTTGACCCCATTGCCGCAGCTGCGCAAATAGTAACAGGCGTAAATCATATTGTTAGTCGCCAAATCAACATTACCAAAGAGCCTGCTATTGTCTCGTTTGGTAAGATAGCGGGTGGGGTACGTAATAATATTATTCCTGAAGAAGTCGAAATGGTAGGTACAATTCGTAATTTTGATATGGATAACCGAGCACAAATATTTGAAAAAATAAAAACCACAGCCACGCACATTGCTAAATCGTCAGGTGCTACTGCAGAGGTACACATTCACGAAGGTTATCCGGTAACGATTAATAACCCAAAGTTAACTGCGCAAATGTTACCTAGCCTTAAAAAAGCAGCAGGTAATGAAAACGTAGTTGAAATGGGAAAAATAACCGGCGCAGAAGACTTTTCGTTTTACGCATTAGAAGTGCCGAGTGTATTTGTATTTTTAGGCGGCACACCAAGTGAGCAAGATTTAAATACAGTGGCTAGTAATCACTCACCTTATTTTTATGCCGACGAATCATCGTTTAAAGTAGGCACTAAGGCGCTTAGCCTGTTAGCTGTTGATTATTTAAACGCACATAAAAGATAGCTTAAACACACCACGTTACGCTATTAGCTTAACGTGGTATTGCTGTTTTATTTAAAACATCGGATCATGTTTTTAGCACTTGTTCAACGTTGAAAATCACTCTCAAAAATTAAAAATCTAACCGAACATACAAATGAACCGGCGAGCAGTTTTTTTATATTTTAAAAATAATGAATCGATATTGCCGCTCTTATATCTCGATTCAATCTTCATAAGCATTAAGGATTTAAATAATGGAAATTACTGGAAGCTGTTACTGTGGTGAAATTAAATACCAAGCAAAGTCTCAAAATAACAACGCACTTGTTTGCCATTGTAGCGATTGCCAACGTATGTCGAGCGGCCCATTTAGAGCAGTCATAATTGCAGAGCCAAATTCGGTCGTGTTTACCCAAGGTGAGCCAAAAGAGTTTGTTAAAACAGCGCAAAGTGGTAACAAGCGTGCGCAAGGTTTTTGTGGCACATGTGGTACAACACTTTATGCAACTAACGAAGCTAAAGCTGACCGTGTATATGGCTTGCGTATTGGTGCGGTTGATCAGCGTGATCAGTTTACGCCAACAGCACAAATTTGGGCTAAATCAACATTGAGCTGGTTGAGCGGCTTACACGAAGTACCTGCGTTTGATACAAGCCCACAAAACTAGTTAGTTGGGGTTATTAGTAATACTGATAAAAAATCACTTTTTTAGTAAGCGGTTTGAAATTTATTTAACCAAATGACTGTCTACTTATAAGTCAGTCATTTGGAGAATAATATGTGTAGTTCACCTAAAAGCAGCCGAGCAGTGAAAAAAACAGCCATTAGTTTTAATGATGAGCTTACTCAAGAGCAGCGCTTGCGTTTTGCTGCAAAAGCTAATTTAGCACAAGAGCGCCGTGAACAGCGCGAAGCAACGAATAAACGCTATGAGCAAAAGCACGCGAGTAGTAAACCTTCGTCTGGTTTATTTTCGTGGTTACAGCAGCTAGTTAGCTGATTTAGCTAAAGTGGTGTTTTTACCACTGCCCAAACCACATAATGCACACAGTACTCCGGCAATAGCGCACAACCACAATGGCGCACTCCAACTGCCTGTTGTAGTGTGTAATGCACCAGCTAGCATAGGACCAATAGCCGCGAGCAAATAACCTACGCTTTGCGACATTCCTGAAAGCGACGCTGCTTGTTGCGAATCGTCAGTTCGTAAACTAATAAACGACAGCCCCAATATAAAACATGCCCCAGAGCAAAAGCCCAGCATTAGGGTCCAAACAAAAGCAAAGCTAGGCATATAAAGTAGCCCCAATGCACTGAGTGCACTCAACATGGCTAAAATAAAGCTAAGCGCGCTTTGATCTTTTAATTTTGCCAATAGGGGGATTAATATTAAACCCGGTAATGCAGTCGCTATTTGAAAAGCACCATGATAAGCACCTGCTTGGGTAGCTGAGTGACCAGTTTCGGTTAATATGCTTGGTAACCACGTAATAATTATATAATTTAAAAACGAGTTTAAGCCCAGCAGTAGGGTAATTTGCCATGCTAGTAAATAACGCCATACACTTTTTGACGTATCGGTGTGTTGATCAATACTCGCGGGTTTTGTGTGCTTACTTAATTGTGACATCCATACAATAATACTCGCCAAAGTAATAAGAGCTGATGAGCCCAGCGCAAGTTGCCATCCTAACCCGTTTAACTGACTAAGCGGAAATACTAAAGTAGAAAACCCACCCGATACCACGCCCATAGTAAGCACGTAGGCTGAGGTCATTAACGCAACCTTTGCAGGGAAGTCGCGCTTAATTAAACTTGGTAATAATACGTTTGCGATGGCAATGCCCACACCAATAATAGCGGTGCCTACAAAAAGCATAGCTGAGGTATTTATTACCCGCGCTGCAACCCCTGCAAGTATAAATAACAAAGCCACAAACAAGGTGCGCTCTAACCCTTGCTTTTTAGCAAGAGTTGCGGCCATTGGCGATACAACCGCAAAGGCAATGAGTGGCAATGTTGTTAAAAAACCAGCTTGCGATGCGCTAAGCCCAAAGTGATTAATAATTTGTTCAAGCACAGGTGCAATACCTGTAAATGTGGCGCGTAAATTTGCGGCAATAAGTAATATGCCAAGCACAAGTAATATGCCAGCAAAGCGTGATTTAGGTGTGTTATTTAACAAAAGGGAAGACCATTAAAGCTAATACTTAATGGGCGCTAGTATAAAGGCTTAGCAAAAACTATAATTTAGAGATAATGACATTAAATAACTAAAAACAGACAAAACTATGTTTGATGCAATTGGCTGGGACGACATTAAAAATTTTGAAACTATGGCGCAGCCTATAATAGCGAAAATAGAGCACGCGCATGCAAGTCACGAAATACCACTACATACCCATCCAAAAGGGCAATTAATTTTAGCGCTACATGGTTATGTAACGTGTGAAGTGTCAGCAAAAATGTGGATGGTGCCTACGCATAGTGCAATTTGGATCCCAGCACAAAAGGTGCATAGTAATAGGGCGTCTGATAACGCGCAGCTTTGTCATTTATTTATTGATAGTAGTAAAAACGGTATGCCGCTAAATACTTGTACTTTAGCCATTACGCCGCTGGTTAAAGAGCTAATGTGCGAGTTGGCTGCGCATAATCAGCACTATACTTTAAATAGTAAAACAGCACGTTTAGCGCAGGTGTTATTTGATCAACTTATTGAAATGCCAGTACAACCACTCGATTTTGTATTATCTAAAAATGAGGTAATTCAAACTATGAGCGATCAGCTCATAAACAAGCCAAACAATCGAAAAACACTACCACAATGGGCTAAGCAGTTTGCATTAACTGAGCGCACATTAGCGCGGTTAATTAAAAAAGAAACAGGTATGACATTTGGAAAGTGGCGTACGCAATTGCATATAATTACAGCCTTAAAAGCGCTTTCTGATAAACAAAGTGTGCAGCAGGTGTCGGAGCTATTAGGGTATGAGTCGGTGAGTGCGTTTATTACTATGTTTAAAAAGGTGATGAAAAAGTCGCCCATGAAATACATGAGCGACTTAAATCAGTTAAATTAGGTTAGCCCTTAAATTAGCTTAGCCCTTAAATTAGCTTAGCCCTTAAATAAGCATTACCACGTGTAAGTTGCCGAAAGCATCGCGTTACGAGGTTTGCCAGGGAAGTATCTGTCGCCGGTAAAACTGGTGTAGTCGGCGCGCTCTGCATAAGCTTCATTGGTTAAATTAATAATGCGAGCAAGTACTTCAAGATTACTAGTAACTTGCCACTGCGCACGCAGGCTTAAAATACCATGCCCTTGGTATTTATTTAAGTTTTCTGGGTCGGTGTAGTAGTTACCAACGCGTTGCCACTGCAAAGCAAACTGTGCATTGTTTAGTGCCTGCCATGTTAAATCGAAATTAGCAATATTACGCGGTGCGGTATCTATGTCGTTGCCGTTTATATTTAGACCGTTAAGCACTTGGTTGTCAGTGTAAGTATGCTTTGCGTGCGTGCCTGCAAAGTTGAGTGAGAGTGTATTTGTAAGCTGGTAATCAAGTTCAAGCTCAATACCGCGATGGCGAGAGCTGCCATTATTTACCGTAAAAAAGTCACTATCACGGTAAATCGTATTGTGTTTACTCATAGCGTAAACCGACACACCATAACGTAGTTTTTCGTAAATTCCTTTAATACCCAGCTCTGCATTATTAGCTATTTCGGCGCTTAAATTTGCAGTAGTTTGCTCGCGTTGTAATTGGTATAACTCAGCGGCTTGTGGGGCGCGGTAACCACGAGAAAAGTTCGCATAAAGCGTGTTATTTGTATTGTACTGATAACTCAACCCAAGCTTTGGCGATAAATTACTAAAACTATTTTTAGCACTCGCTGGGCGGCTGTATCGGCAG
>NZ_AUTL01000231.1:0-4755 GCF_000498015.1 Pseudoalteromonas sp. TAE79 | reverse complement strand
AGCCACCAAACCCGCATTCTGTGCCATCGTCTTTTGTTCTACCTGCAAGCATATTATTGGTATAGTCGTACTGCATATGCTCGTAGCGCACACCAGCTGTTAGTAACCACTTATTTAATTGCCAATCTACAGATGCAAAAGGGGCATAAAGCGTAGCGTTTACATCGTAATCGTAATGTTTGCCTTGTGGCACTGTCGCGACTAAAAATGCAGAACCTTGCGTGGGCTCATTTTGGCTTTGAGTAAAATCGGCTTGCGTGTATTCGCCATCAAGCCCTAGGTTTATTTTTACATTACTTTGTAAATTATGTTGATAAAGCGATTGCACGCCAAAGCCTGTTTGACTGTTTGTTTCAAGCGGTGTGCCGGGTAAAAAGTGCTTAAAAAAGTCCATGCTTTGGTCGCGAAAATATAACGTAGTAGAGAGCACATCATCGTTATTTAATTGCCAGGTTGCATTGCTCCATGCTCTAAATGCGCGTGCTTTTCTAAATGCGTCAGGGTCAAAGTTTTTTTGCGCGAGGTCTTCGTTTTTATAGCTTTCAAAGCCTGTAATAAATCCAGCCGTTTGCTGATCAAGATTTGTATAAGTAAGGCCTGAGGTAAGTAATAAATTATTATTTGAATAGCGATGGCGAATATTTACTTTTTGTTGCTCTACGCTTTCGTCGTCGCGGTAACCGCTATCGTCGGTAACACTTGCGTTAATGCCGATACCGCTGTTGCCGTAATCTTGTCCTGCACGTAATTTGTAGCGAGTATAGCCGTACGAGCCGTAATCTAAACCAACTAAGCCACCGCCTTGCGTGGTATCGGGCGTTATTACATTAATAACACCATGCACAGCATTTGAGCCATAAAGTGCAGAGCCAGGGCCTTTGAGTACTTCTATGCGCTGCGCCATTTCGCTGTGTGCTTCAAATAGCTCGTTTATATTACAAAACCCAGCGGCTCTCAGTGGTATGCCATCTTCTAAAGTCAATATGCCACCACAAGCGCCTGCGCCCGAAAGCACTTGTGAGCGAAGCGCGGGTAAATACTCTTGGCCATTTCCACGTTGAATATTAGCACCCGCTACACGTTGCAGGGCTTCTTCAATATGCGTAGGCGCTATGCTATTTAGCTGCGCTTCACTTAGTGTACTTATTGATAAAGGCAGTGGGGTAGATAGCGCTTCAATACGTGATGCCGTCGTTGTTATGGTTTCTATTGCATCGTTATTTTGATTGTTGGCAAACGCAGTGTGGCTGAAGGGTAATAACAGCGGCAAAAAATAAGGTTTCATACATTCCTTGAAAGTAATCTATATTGCATTGCCTCTATAATATGCGGTTTTAATGTGCTTTTAAACTCGTTGCGTTAAAGCGTACGTAACCTGTAAACCCGATACGTAATTGATAAAACAAAACAAGCCACAGCAGGAAACACCAAAGCCAGCACTAAGTAATGCTCAAATAAAACAAAACCGGCTACACCGCCTAATAAAAAGCCTGCAATAATGAGTAAAAACATAATGCCTTTACGGGTATCAAATTGCTCACCTTTAAGGGCTTTACCTATCATTAAACCAAGGTCAGTAAAAATGCCGGTTAAGTGTGTGGTACGAACGACCGCACCACTGTAATTAGTGACTAACGCATTTTGTAACCCACAAGCAGCAGAGGCAAGCGTAATTGCATAAACATAAGATTGATTAAGTAGGTAGGCACTTGCTAACAGTAAAGCGCCTTCAATAAATAAGAGCGTATCGTAATGGCGGCCAAGTTTTAATGAACGCCCTGCAAGTAAAAAACCAGAAAGCGCCGAGCCCAACATAAAGCTAATGAGTATGCTAAATAACAGCAAAGCGGCTGAGGTATTGCTCATTAGCTTAATACCCAACAAAGTAACAGAGCCTGATAAGTGCGAAATGGCTTGATGCTCAAAACCTAATAAGCCTACAGCGTTAACGATGCCCGCTATAAATGCCAGTGTAAACGCGCCATATTCAACCCACTTTGGTAGTTTTGTAAACATTGGTTATCTCTTAATGTGTGCAGAGTTAATTATTGAGCTTGTGCTTTAAAACGCTTTATTTGTTCATCAACTAATTTTGTATCAATTACGCCACGCTTAAAAGCAATGTAAGTAGGAAATGTAAACTCATTTAATTGCCGAGCATAAATGTTTTTATATTCCTTTGAGTACCACAAACCCGCTTGATAGTTAGTTATTGCGTATTCAACGCGTTTTTTTCAAGTAGCTCAAAAGTGTCTTTAGTTGAAAGTGAACGAAGCAGATTATTCTCATCAAGGCTGTACTTTTTAGCGATAATTTTGGGAAGAATAACACCGGGTAACATAGCTATAGCGGCTTTTGATAAATCATCAATAAGCAGATTATCTTCATTTAACGTGAATAAACCAAACTTAGTGGTATGCAAAGGCTCGCTAGTAAAGTCTAAATATTCTGTACGCTCTTTATAGTTGGCCAATGAAAAATAGCAGTCGTAATAGCCCAGCTCCATCTCTTTTTTAACACGCGCCCAAGGTAAATGAATAACGTCAATTTTGAGGTTTAAGTTTTTTTCAATAAACTTAATGTAATCAATATCTAAACCTGTAAATGTATCGGCTTTTTCATCGTAAATAGTAAAAGGAGGGTAGTGCGTTGTAACGCAGCGCAGAGTTTTACTTGGCGCTGCAAGTAATAACGAGGGAAAAGTTAAGGCTAAAAACAGAAATATTGCGCGCATAAATATAAATTCGATATCTTTTAAAGTACATAACTTGAACGCCAATTATACAGTTACTGAGCTTAATTGCATTGATCTAAGTATTTTTACCTAGCGTATAAGTTAAAATTTGTGAGATATACCATGTTTAACGCAGAGCAGCAGTCACGCATTATCGAAATGGCGTGGGAAGATAGAACCCCCTACGAGGCTATAGAGAAGCTATACGGATTAAAGTATCCGCAGCTGGTGGTTTTTATGCGAGACAATGTTTCAAAAGGCAGTTTTAAAGTGTGGCGTAAGCGCCATGCAGGTCGTAAAACAAAACATTTAAAATTACGCGATCCCGCCATTATGCGAAGCCACTGTAAAACACAATATAAACAACGTTAAATAAGTGTTAGTTGTTTCATATGATGTTCATCCGTGTTTGTTAATCTTTAGCTATTAATTATGCTAGAGATTATTTATGAGAGCACCTATACACACAGTACTAATAGCATTGGCTTTATTTTCAATAAGCGCAGATGCAAAACCGCATAAAGATAAGCATGGTCATAAACACGGCCACAAAAAAGCATCATTCACATAAGCATAACGACAATGTCTACCTTTCTAAAAAAGAGGCTAAGCAGCTAATTCGTGCAGGTTGGACGCCACCAGTGCTAAGTAAAAGCTACCACCGAGGCGACTATTTAGATCGTGATTTATACAAACGAGGTAGAGTGATTGAACGCTCTAGAGATAATGGTACAGTGAGTATTGAAATAGACCGTACAGTTATCCATATGGTGCACGATACTCGAGAAATACTTTCAATTTTAAGTCGCTAAATTAACTTTATAAGGATATTAAAATGCTCATTGCGCTGGCTATAATTATTGGCTTTTTTTTACTGGTTACCTTACTACCTATGTCGTACAGCCAGCATTACTTAGTGCGTAGCTGCGACTTTGTTCGTTTACAGGTTTTTTATATTGCCAGTTTTGTCGCCGTTACTTCGTTGTTTTTATTATGGCAAAGTAGCGAAATAGGTTACGTGTTTATAGCCTTAACCTCATTACTTATAATGATTTTACAAGGTAAATGGATTTACCCGTATACGTGGCTTGCTAAAAAAGAAGTGCAAAGCGCACCTAAGCATATAGATCATAGTATAAGGATTATGTCGGCAAATGTACTTATGTCGAACCATAAAAGTGAGCAGTTAATTAGCCTTGTTGATGAGCATCAACCCGACCTACTTATTACGCTTGAGAGCGATAGCTGGTGGGAAAATAAATTATCAGTCATCAAAAAAAATTACCCGTATTACATAGAATGCCCTAAAGACAATCGTTACGGCATGCACTTATACAGCAAGTTTAAAATACTCGATGCACAAATATGTGAGCTCATAGAAGAAGATATTCCCTCAATTCATATTCTGTTTGAAAACGATGAAGGCCTGCAAATGCAAGGGCACTTTATTCACCCAGCACCGCCAAGCCCGACCGAAGAAGACTCATCGCGTCCGCGCGACTCAGAGCTAATAATGGTGGCTAAAGCACTTAAAAACCCAACACGACCTACCATAGTTGCCGGTGATTTAAACGACGTAGCATGGTCGCGTAGCACCCGTTTGTTTATGCAGATAAGTGGCTTTTTAGACCCTCGAAAAGGCCGTGGTTTTTATAACACCTTTCATGCAAGTTACTTTTTTATGCGTTGGCCGCTCGATCACTTATTTCACAGCGAAGGTTTTAAAGTAAAACGTATTAAGCGCTTAGCTAAGTATGGCTCTGATCACTTTGCGCTACTGACTGAGCTTTCTTACGAAAACGCTAATCAGCAATCATTAGAAACTAAATCGGCGCAGCACAAGCAAGAAGAAATTCAAGAGCTTGCTATGAATAAGGCAGATAAGCGAAAAGTGCCGAGGTTTGAGGAGAAGTGAGAGCTGCTAGTTTTTAGCCATTGTAGGTCGGATAAGCGAAGCGCCATCCGACACAGTAAAATACCTTGCAAATTATAATCAATATTTTATGTTGTCGAGTGGCTGG
>NZ_AUTL01000230.1:0-5484 GCF_000498015.1 Pseudoalteromonas sp. TAE79 | reverse complement strand
CTAAGTATAGGGCGTTGCGCTATTTTGCACGCTGACCCACCAATACTGCCGAAACAGGTTACGGTTAGTTGTGTACCTCTAACTTCTTATGGCTTCCTTCAGACCCCACCGTTGGCCAGTGACGCCCTTGCCATTCAGATTATCTTCCCCTTAGTCAGGGTAATAAGGCATCTTTCAGCCTATCGGGTTTGCCAGCTTCGCTGGGCAAACAAAAAAGCGAAGATGCCTTAAAGGCTCTTCGCTTTTTTTATCGTTATAAATAAATTTTATAACTTTTTTTATAAATTAAGAGATTAGTCTTAACCCTATCATTATCAGCATAACCACATTAGCAAGTACGCCGATTAAAAAAAAGTAACTACGTGGGCTTGGGTTTTTCTCCGTTGCTATAGCGTAGTACAGCGCCATGTGAATTAAACGCGCAATTAAATACACCCAAATACACATTGCAAAAATCGGGCTTTGATAATTAATTACAAACGCAAATAACACCGTACCTATAAATAATGCGCTGTTTTCAAGCGTATTATGAAACGTACGATGCGCTCTAAATATAAAGCTGTCGTGCGATAAATCCTCGTCAATTTTACCTGGTACAGCATTTGGTTCTTTAGCTTTGCTAAACGTAGCCACAGCCCACTGTACAAGCAACATAATTAAATAGAGGTAAAATGCCAAATAGGCCGAAAGTGCAACTTCAGTCATTATTAAATCCCTTGTTTTGTTTTTAACTTAGTATTGATTGCAATTTTAAAGCCTAAGTTAGTACACTGATATTCAAAGGGTTAATCTAATAATCCTAATTACATATGTAAGTAACACACAGCATTGTATAAAATTTACTTGTTATAATTTTAAAAAATAACATCAAAACTAAACTGTATACTGCTGGATTTACTCCGATCTATAAAGTTAACTCTTCAAGCGAAGCATCCCATAACGCTACCTGATTACGCCCCAAGGACTTAGCCTCATAAAGAGCTAAATCAGCCTGTCCAATCAACTCAGAAGGTGTTCTGGCTTTAAATTTAATAGACGTAACCCCAAAGCTACACGTAACAGGAATATCATCAAATGTCGCTTTTTCAACTTTAATACGAATAGCCTCAGCTATACGTATTGCTTGCTCTTGAGTTGTGTTGGGCAAAATAATACAAAATTCTTCGCCACCAAAACGGGCCACACTATCACTTTTACGTATATTAGCTTGTAAAAGTTCGGCTACGCCACAAAGTACTGTGTCGCCAATGCTATGCCCATAGGTGTCGTTAACGCTTTTAAAATGATCAATATCGACCATTAAAATACAGTACTCTTCAATCTGAGGCAAATCCAAAAAGTCGCGATTCATAACCTCAAATAAAATACGACGGTTATAACAATTGGTTAAAGGGTCTCTTGCTGCCAAATAGTCTAACTCTTCATTACGTTTTTTAGAGGCAATAAAACTTCTATAAACCAGTAATACAATAGCAAACAAGCGGCTAATAAAAATGCGAGCGCAATACTGGCGTATTTATTCTTTGAAAGCTCTAGCTCTGATATAACTCTAGCTTGGGCGGCGATTTCAATTTGATTATTTTTCTTTTCAAGCTCGAGCTGATGGCGTTTTTCTTTTTCTCTTAACGTCTCAAGCTCTATTTCCATTTTGTGCGAATGTAAATGTGCTTTTTCAAGCGCCAATTTATCTTCATTTCTTTCATTTTGAATAATATCGGTTAGGGCTATTTCTTCTTCTGCATAACGAAGTGACTCTTCTATACGACCACGCAATTTTTCTGCTATTCGAATTTCACGATAGGCATATAGCATATGTAATTTATCATCTATTTCGGTTGATAAAGCGAGTGACCTTTTTAGTAAAGAAATCGCCTCATTTGTATCAATACCAATTAAAATGCCCGCAAGCGCAGTAAGCGACTTTATCTCATAAAGTTTACCACCTGTTTCTCTGGCAAACGACAATGACTCTTTGTAATACTCTATAGCCTTGTTGTTATTTCCTTGGGTACGATAAATATTACCAATAATACGTGCTGTTGTAGAAATGTACGATGTAAGGTTTTTGTTTTTATAAGTGATATAAGCTTTTTTAGCATATTGCATCGCTGATGCTAAATCGCCAGATTCGAGGTTAATAACAGCCATTTCTCTTAAAGCTGAAGCGAGCGTTTTTTCCTCGACCATACCTTTTGGCAAATCGATAGTTATTTGATAGAAAAATTCGGCCTGATCAAACTGCCTTAATCGTGTATATACCAGTCCCATTTGATTTGATGTTTTAGCAATCCCAAGCATGTTATTTACTTTTTTATAATATAAATATGCCTCATTTATATGTTCAAGTGATTTTTCATAAAGATTAATATGACGATAAATAATACCCGCCCCTAGTAATGCTTTAGCAAAGCCAACAGGATCGTGAATGTCTTTATGTATTTCTAATGCGCGAGTGGAGTAATTAAGGGCTAAAACTAAGTTATCTAAATAACGGTGTGCTTCTGCTAGTGTATTTAAAGTACGCGCCATTAGCTTTAAATCACCTAAATTAGAATATACCTCTAAAGCTTTTGTATAAAAGTGAGCCGTTTACTCTCTATTTTTGAGGCGTTTGTACGACTGAGCTAATTTTTTATACGTTTCACCTAACTGTCTTTGTATTAATTCGTCTTCGTTAACAAGGTATTTTAAAGCAGATGTGTATTGCGCGTTCGCGTTATTGTACTTTTTTTGTTCGTAAAACGAATCCCCCTTAGTAAGGAGCACTTGCGCTATAAAAAAGTCATCGCCATACACAAGGGTTGTTGGTAATAAAGTTTCAATGCGGGTAGTAAGTTCGTCATAACGTTTTTCTTCTAATAATATATTTATGTAATTAATAGACGCCTTTATTTGGTTTCGTGAATCATTTAATTTGCTGTAGTAAACAGAGGATTGTAAAGAGTGCTCGAGCGATGCATTAATATTGTTATTTTTTTATTCGCCCTACCTAGCAAGTTATGTAGCTTTGCGCTGAGTAACGTGTCATTAGCACTTTGCGCTTGTGACAACAACGACTTACTTAGTTCAATACTTGTTATAACGTCAGTATCTATAAGTAATTCAGCTCTTTTTAGCAGCCCTGCATTAGATTCATTAGTTAAATTGTATGAGGTGGTTTCTTGTGCGTAAGCGCTGTTTAAGCTAACAAACAAAGCAAAAAGCAAAGCTTTCACTAAAAATGTAAAATTATAAATTCGCTTTACAATGAAACTATGTATTTGCGAAGGTAAATCCATATTTCGCTTATGATTCAAGTAGGTATAAAATTCCATATTTACCATTTTAGTAATTTATTATTAATACAATTTAAAAGGCTGATGATAAAATATACAAACCGGCGCAATACATCAAGTATTGCTGCTATATGAATACTTTTAATTTATAACTTTAGCATAATTATGCATAGAGCAAGCCTAGCTTCTTAGTTTTAGTGTAACTAACACAATACCATGATCGGTACTTAAATCATCACGCTCAAATTCGGGGTTAATTAAGTGACGATCATAAGTATTATACTCAATCACCTCAAAAAAACTGCCAAGGTAGCTGGCATCAAACTCACAAGATAATAAAATATAATCAAGCACGGAGCTGCTCGCGCCATAATAATGTGTTGGTGCTCTTAAGGGCATAAGCTTAGTTGCATTAACATTTTTTGCTTCGTTTTCATCAGCTAAATCAAAAATGCTATTGCTTTCACTATCGCTTATTTCATCGCTAGTCATTGCCTCACCATTTAATAGGTCATCTTCGCTTAGCTGCGACTTAACAAACAAATCCCATGAATCATTTAAACAATATTTAGCGAGGTAGGTTTTAGCATCAAATGCAGGCGCAAAGCGTAGCGTACTTGTCAGTAAATGGCTTAATACGCCATCCGCTAGTTCATTATTAAAGTCCCCCATTAATAGCATGGGTTGTTGCATAGCTTCGCGACGAGCAATCATTTGTATCATTAGTAATGTAGCTTCACTGCCACGCTGAATAGTTGAGCCCCACCCACCCGCTACATTCGCTTTTAAAATTTCAATTATGTTTTGCTCGGGTGTAAGCTCTTTATTATGCTCATCAACATTAATCATTGGGCGCTTAGATTTAAAATGCACCACGTAACAATCAGTATTGCCTATATGCGGCAGCGTTATAGTTGCTCTTAGTACTTTGCGACTAAAAGTAAACTCACTATTAAGGCCAAGCGCAATTGCAAGCTCACTATCGTGCTCAACCGCTGCTACTTCAACTATGGGGTATTTAGAGGCGATTGCCACTACGGGGCGTTTATAAATAAAGTCATCAATCACCTCTGGCGTATCAACTACAGCAAAGTAATTATAACCTTGCTCGCCTACTAGCTCTTTTAATGAGTCAATGCTAAACACTTCCTGAAAACCAATCACATCAGGGGCATGTTCTGTTAAGTAATCAACAACCCAACGCTGCTTTTTAGCCCACTGCTGCGCAGTATAAATTTTCTCAAACTCATAGTATGCATTGGGCGGCTCAAGATAGTTAAACAGATTAAATGTGGCTATTTTTAGTTGGGTGTTAATAATTCCAGATTCATCACTGTTTAAATCTGTATCTAACTGTTTAAGATCTTGATTGCTGATGGGGTTCGCCTAAGTAAAGTTGAAAGTGTTGCTGGCTTATAAACTATCATTTTATTACATGTTTACGTAATAAATCAGCCAGCTTAATTGTAATTTTATACACTCTTTTATTTTAGTCTTTATTATATCCCTCAATAAATAGCATTAACGTGCTTAACCATATAAAATTCGCGGCAATTAAATATGAGCAAAGCGACATTGTAATGAGTAGAAAGATTGAACTATTAGCCCCAGGCGGTGATGTTAACGCGGTAAAAGCCGCCATTGTAGCCGGTGCTAATGCGGTTTATTGTGGATTAGATACCTTTAATGCACGTAACCGAGCGTCTAATCTTTCGTTTGATGAGCTTAACGGCGCACTTCGCCTAGCCCATGAATACGGCTGTGAAATATTTTTAACGCTAAATGTAGTTATATTAGAGCACGAAATGGGCGCGCTATTTAAGCTACTTAACCAACTCGTAAATACCACGCTCGATGGCATTATTGTGCAAGATTTAGGGTTGTTCAATATAGTTAAAAAGCACTTTCCTACTTTGCATATTCACGCATCAACTCAGTTAACCACCCATAACGAATCACAGGTTGAGTTTTTAACGCGCATTGGCGCTACACGTGTAAATTTATCGCGCGAGCTTAACTTAACTGAAATTAAAATATTGACCGACGTAGCGCACAAATGCGATGTATTAACCGAGGTGTTTGTACATGGTGCATTGTGTATTGCGTTTTCGGGGCAATGTTATTCAAGCTCAGTAAGTGTGGGTAACTCAGGTAACCGTGGTCGTTGCTCACAGGCATGTCGTGATGAATACGAGCCAACCGCCATGGG
>NZ_AUTL01000229.1:0-4640 GCF_000498015.1 Pseudoalteromonas sp. TAE79 | reverse complement strand
CTATCTACAGACGGTTTAATTTATGGTCCAAAAAAGGGATTTTGAATGAACTGTTTCGCGCATTATCTCGTGATGCGGACATGGATTGGGTCTTCATTGATGGCAGTATTGTCAGGGCTCATCAACAT
This sequence comes from Pseudoalteromonas sp. TAE79, assembly GCF_000498015.1. Taxonomy (NCBI): domain Bacteria; kingdom Pseudomonadati; phylum Pseudomonadota; class Gammaproteobacteria; order Alteromonadales; family Pseudoalteromonadaceae; genus Pseudoalteromonas; species Pseudoalteromonas sp. TAE79. The sequence goes on along the minus strand of NZ_AUTL01000229.1, from coordinate 4,512 downwards.
AGTTGCGGTGCAAGAACTGCTGACAATGAATCAATTGGAAAGAGCCGAGGTGGAAATTCTACGAAAATTCATCTTGCAGTCGATAGCGGAGGGTTGCCTGTTTATTATGAATTATCCTGTGGAAATACGCATGATATCGTCCATGCAGAGTCACTCGTAGCTAATTGCCCAACAAGTAATATGGTTGTCGCAGATAAAGGCTACGACAGTGAAAAACTGAGAGCGTTTGTTCGTGATAATAACGCTACACCCGTTATTCCACGTAAGGGCAACAGTTTAGTAGGCAATGAAGATATTGACTGGTGCATGTACAAATATCGGCACTTGGTTGAGAATGCATTTGGCCGTATTAAGCAATATAGAGGGATAGCCACGCGGTATGAAAAGCTTGAACGAAATTATCATTCAATGCTCGCTTTAGCATTTACTATGATGTGGCTACCAATGTGGGCTGATTGATATATGTACTACAAAGATCAACAGCCCCTAATTAAATCTAATTTTTTACAATAGCATTGTGATAAATATTTTGTACATCGTCACAATCTTCAAGCATATTTATAAATTTATCAAAGTTAGCAATAACTTCTTCGTCTTCAATTTCAATATTAACTTGAGGGATAAACGTAATTTCGTCTACTTCAAAGTTAATGCCTTCAAATGCGTCTTCAAGGGCAGTTTTAGCTTTAAAGTATTCTGTTGGCGGTGCAAATACTGATATTTTACCATCCTCGGCTTCAACATCGCTTACATCAACATCAGCCATCATTAATGCCTCTAATACGACTTCATCGTCATCGCCTGCAAAGCCAAGTACCGCATAATGATCAAACATATGTGCTACACAGCCAGGAGTACCAATTTTTGAGTCTGTTTTAGTAAATGGCAAACGTACATCTTTAATTGTACGGTTCGGATTGTCAGTTAAACAGTCAACAATAACCATGCAATTACCTGGGCCATAGCCTTCGTAACGGGCAACAGAGTAATCTTCCCCTGCACCACCGGCTGCTTTTTCAATTGCTTTATCGATAACGTGCGCTGGTACTTGGTCTTTTTTAGCTTTTTCGATTAGACGGCGTAGTGTTTGATTTACTTCGGGATCGGGATCGCCACTTTTTGCTGCAACGTAAATCTCTTTACCATACTTTGAGTTTACTTTTGTTTTTGCATTGGCTGTTTTGATCATAGAACTTTGACGAACTACAAATGCTCTGCCCATTTTGTGCCCCTAATGAATACGTTACGTTTTGCGGTATTTTACCAATTCAAAACGTATTGGGCTAGGAACAAACGTTATTTTGTAATTTAAATAACATAGCACTTATTCTTAAATAAATTTAATAGCACCCTATTTAACATAACTCTATTTTTTCAGAATAACTCTCAACTAATGTCACTAATTCAACAAAGTCATGTAAAACGTAATCTGCCTGATCGGCATAAGCAGGCGTTGACTCTGGAGCGTATAAACACGCGCGCATATTTGCATTGTGCGCAGCTTGAATGTCGTAAAGGTAATCGCCTACATAAAGTAAATTTCTGGCGTTAATGTTCCAAAGTGTAGCAATGGCATTTAAAGCGCTGGGATCTGGCTTTGCTGGGGCATCGCTTCGCGTTAAAACTGTGCTGATAGGGAGTGGATTATTTTGTAATTTAATTGCCGCTGCTTTATCAAAATTGCGAGTAACAATCGCCATCGGAATATTTTTAGACTTTAAAGCATGAATAGCTTCACTCACACCAGGTAATATACTGGCATGTTGTGCATCTATTAATTCGTGTTGGTGAACTATATTCATTGCCTCTTCACGCATATACGGTGAGGGCAACTGAGCAATGTAATCAAGTAAGTCTTGCTCGCAAGGGCAACCTATTTGGGCCTTTATTAATGCAAAATCTAATTTAGATGAAACCAATGTTCCATCTAAATCAAAAATCACTCCAAAAATAGCCTCAACCTGAGTAGTCATATCATTCCCTGAATTTAGTTATTACTAAATGAAATTTAAACATAAAATTCTCTACTGCTTATGCCCTAGGCCGGTAAATACAAAGGGATAAATGAAACTAACTATATTTAAATATTAATACGCACCATTATCAATCTATTGATAACAAAGTAATTTAAGTGCTTGATATATCATGCGCAAAAAAAGGTAAATATACAAATTGAACTCACAAATTTTACGTAAATTTACAAATAACAGATCAAACATGAACGCAGTTTAAACGTATGAAGAAAACGCGCACATAAACAACTGCTGTGCGCGTCGGTTGGGGAAGTTTTAAATATTAATTTTGCTCAAAGCGGGCTTCGAGCCAAGTATCATCTTGAGCAAAGTTTAAAGTTTTAATCTTACCTTTGCCCTCAACGTTTACCATATTTACCTGAGATGGCCATAAATCACGAAGTGCGCCATTACTCATTTTAATTCCTTCAATTCCTGCAGGAATTGGTGCTTCTTGGTAAACCCAAAAAAACTTACCATCAACTTGTGCCCCTACAAAGCTAAGTGGTAAAGGTTCGCCACTTAACGTTTGTAGAGCAACATGCGATTCAACATACTTAGCAAAACGTTGTTGGTCGGCTTTATTACTAATAATATCAATTTTGCCTTTAAACAATGTTCCTACGGCGTGTTCAGTATCATGTAAATAAAAGCGATGCATTAATTCAACATTATGCGTTCGTTTATTAAAAAGTACGGTTGTAACTGACGACTTTAGTTGATGCGCCATACTTGGCGCAGCAACTAAAAGGCAAACAATAATAAGCAAAAAGCGCATTATTGCTGCTCCTCACCGTCATCCTTTTCGTCTTTCTTCTCATCAGTTTTAAGCTCAGTTTTAATATCTTGCATGATATCGCGACTTACTTTAGCTTTACTCTTTTCCTTTTTAAACACTTCAATACGTGAAGGAATAATACGACGAGGGTAGTTATTGTTTTCAACATCTACGTCAGCTGTTTCCCAGCCTGGGTCAACAGTAACTGATACAAGCGGTTTGTTTTTATCGGTAACAATCAGCTTTTGAACGTTTTTATAATTACGACGCCAAATTTCAGCAGGAATATAGCGCTCTTCTTTAGTGCCATCTTCATATGTTAGCTCTAATAGAATAGGCATTACCAAACCACCAAGGTTTGAAAATTCCATAACGTAATAGTTTTTATCTTCTTCTAAAGCACGCTCAAGCGTTTTACGCTCCCACGGCTCTAAGCCTTTTAAAAACTTATTGTACGAGTTACGTTCTTTATTGGTTACAGTAAAACGGTCGTTTTCGTCATAAAAATCGGTAACATCAGAGTTTTTCTCAACCCATGTTTTTTTACCCTGTGCGCGGTTACGCTCAACAAATAATGAAGTAGGTTTGTCTGCTTCAATATCACGTAAACGGCTGTAATCAATATCAGGGTTTTTAGTGTCTAAACGTAGTTGATATACTTTATCTAAAGAGATATCTACATGGTCTGTGGTGTAAAACCAGCCACGCCAAAACCAATCTAAATCAACACCAGAGGCTTCTTCCATTGTACGGAAAAAATCAGCTGGAGTAGGGCGCTTGTATTTCCAGCGCTGAGCATACTCTTTAAATGCAAAGTCGAATAAGTCACGACCTAAAATTACTTCACGTAAAATATTAAGGGCTGCTGCAGGTTTAGTATAAGCATTAGGACCTAAGCGTAATACACTGTCTGACTGAGTCATAACAGGTACTTGGTTTTCAGACTTCATGTAGCTCACTATATCGCGAGGCTCAACACCCCAAGGAATAGTAGGATCCCATTCACGACCAGCAACGCCATCTAAAAAGCTATTTAAGCCTTCATCCATCCACGTCCATTGGCGCTCATCTGAGTTAACAATCATTGGAAAGTAAATATGACCCACTTCATGAATAACTACGCCAAGTAAAAAGCGTTTTTCAGCTTGAGAATAAGTACGTGTACCATCATCTTGTAACTTAGTACGCGGGCCGTTAAAGGTAATCATTGGGTATTCCATACCGCCAACAGGGCCATTTACCGATTGCGCAGTTGGGTATGGGTAGTCAAAAGAATACTTAGAGTACACTTCCATTGTGTGTACTACCGCTTCAGTTGAGTACTTCTCCCATAAGTCACCACCTTCTTTAGGGAAGAACGACATTGCCATAACTAAAGGTTGAACGTCACCACCTTGCTGATAACCCTTTGCATCCCACATAAACTTACGAGACGACGCCCAAGCAAAGTCACGTACGTTTTGCGCTTTAAAGTGCCACGTTTTAGTTTTGTCGGTGCCTTCTTTTTCGTTTTCTAGCGCTTCTTCTGCGTTAACAATAAACACAGGACGCTTAGATGTTTCGGCTTGCTTTAAACGTTTACGCTGAGTACTTGTAAGTACTTTGCTCGCGTTATCAAGTTTACCTGTTGCCGATACAATGTGATCTGCCGGAACAGTAATCTCAACATCGTAATCACCAAACTCAAGCGTAAACTCACCAGAGCCTAAAAACGGCTTGTTT
>NZ_AUTL01000228.1:15910-52363 GCF_000498015.1 Pseudoalteromonas sp. TAE79 | reverse complement strand
CTATCTACAGACGGTTTAATTTATGGTCCAAAAAAGGGATTTTGAATGAACTGTTTCGCGCATTATCTCGTGATGCGGACATGGATTGGGTCTTCATTGATGGCAGTATTGTCAGGGCTCATCAACATAGTTGCGGTGCAAGAACTGCTGACAATGAATCAATTGGAAAGAGCCGAGGTGGAAATTCTACGAAAATTCATCTTGCAGTCGATAGCGGAGGGTTGCCTGTTTATTATGAATTATCCTGTGGAAATACGCATGATATCGTCCATGCAGAGTCACTCGTAGCTAATTGCCCAACAAGTAATATGGTTGTCGCAGATAAAGGCTACGACAGTGAAAAACTGAGAGCGTTTGTTCGTGATAATAACGCTACACCCGTTATTCCACGTAAGGGCAACAGTTTAGTAGGCAATGAAGATATTGACTGGTGCATGTACAAATATCGGCACTTGGTTGAGAATGCATTTGGCCGTATTAAGCAATATAGAGGGATAGCCACGCGGTATGAAAAGCTTGAACGAAATTATCATTCAATGCTCGCTTTAGCATTTACTATGATGTGGCTACCAATGTGGGCTGATTGATATATGTACTACAAAGATCAACAGCCCCTAGTGGTATCACAAAAAATAGATACGAAATTAGTAATTAAGCCTTCCTTGGCTTTGCAGGTTAATTACTTTTGATAAAAAGGATAATCGCTATAACCTACTTCAGTACCGCCATACATAGTGGCTGCATCGGCTTCGTTAAACGTCCAATTATTCTCTATACGCTCTGGTAAATCAGGGTTAGCTATAAATGGGCGACCAAATGCAAATAAGTCACCGTAACCTTCACCTAAAATACGTACCGCTTTTTCTACTGTGTATTTACCAGCATAAATAATGCGACCTGAAAATTCAGCTCGTACTGCTTTATAAAATTCTTGTGGTAAATCGGGAGCGTTATCCCAATCAGCTTCCGCAATCGATAAGTAAGCAATACCTGCTTGCTCAAGCACTTTAACGGCCTGGATATAAGTGTGATGAGGGTTTGATTCAACAAGTCCTAAATACACTCGTGTTTCATCTGTGCTTTCAAATAAAGGAGCAAAGCGAACACCTAAACGATCAGAGCCTACAACGTCACTTACCGCTTCAACTATCTCTTTTAAAAATCGCAGGCGATTAGTAAGTGTTCCACCGTATTGATCGTCACGGTTATTGGTATGCTCAGAAATAAACTGATTAACTAAATACCCGTTAGCACAATGAAGCTCCACACCATCAAAGCCTGCTTCTAGAGCATTGCGTGCAGCTTGAGCATACATATTTACTAGCTCGCCAACCTCAGTAGTACTTAATGCTCGGGGCTCACTTGGGTCAGCCAATACGCCTTCACCAGGTGCGGTTTCAATAAATACTTTTACGTTTTCAGCAATAATATCTGAAGGGCCAACCGGTTTACCTGAATTTGGTTGTAGCGTGGTGTGCGATACGCGCCCTACATGCCAAAGCTGAGCAAAAATAACACCGCCTTTAGCGTGTACTGCTTGTGTTACTTTTTTCCAGCCTTCAATTTGTGCTTGCGAGTGAATACCTGGGGTCCAAGCGTAACCTTGCCCACGAGGCTCTATTTGTGTGCCTTCGGTAACCATAAAACCAGCCGATGCACGCTGCGAGTAATACTCAGCCATTAATTCATTAGGAATATTGCCAGGCTGAGTACTGCGAGAGCGAGTAAGAGGTGGCATCACAATACGGTTTTTAAGTGTAAAAGGGCCAAGCTCAATTGATGAGAATAAAGGAGCGGTATTAACTAATTCTGATTTCATTTTAAATTCTCTTATAAAGCAAACAAAGGCTTAAATAGTGGTTAAGTAACATTGGCAGCATAGAGATTTAAGGATACAATTTGAAACAACACTTTTTTGTACAGCATACAATTATGAATGGTATTAGTCGGCTCGATATAAAGCAGTTAAGAGTACTCAGTAGCTTATTAGAACTGCAAAATCTTTCGCAAGTAGCCAAAAAAATGGGGTTAACGCAACAAGCCATTAGTGAGCAACTACGAAAACTACGAGACTTATTTGACGATCGCTTGTTTATTCGCCAAGGCAATAACATGGTTGCTACTCCTAAAGCGCAAGGGCTCAAGGCACCTATTAATAATATTTTAAAGCAATTAGAGTCGTTACTAGAGCCCGAGCAGTTTAGCCCGCAAACTTATAAAGGTGTGTTTACCATAAGCGCAACCGACTACGCCACGCAGGCCTTATTGCCGCAATTATTTAATATTACTCGCCGCGAAGCCCCCGGTTTAAAGCTGATAGTGCGCGACTTTGCATCCGATAACGTTAATCAACTTATAATAGCAGGCGAGCTTGATTTGCTGATTAGCTTTCCGGAATTTATACCCGACAATCTTTCTTATATTACTTTGTTTGAAGAGCAGCATTTGTGTATTTCTGGTGTTGGTAACAGCACTTATACGGAGCCTTTGAGCTTGGCGCAATTTGCAAAGCATCCTCAGCTAGTTGTATCGCCATCGCGCGCTAATTTACGCGGATCGCACGATCAGTGGTTTGAAAGCCAAGGGCTAAAACGTAATATTGTTATGTCGGTACCAAGTTTTTCTGCGGTGCCCGACATTTTACATACAACCGATATGCTCGCGTTTTACCCATCAAGATTATTACCAAACAGCAAAGTTAAACAGCTAAAAATAGAAGCTCTGCCCCCTACATTTAAAGTAATAGCCGCATGGCACCCGCGTACTAATAACAGCCCTATTCATAAATGGTTGATAGAGCAATTACAAAACTTATAAAATCCGTAAAAATGCAACAAGATCTAAACGCTCTTGCTTGGTGAGTTTTAATGGTTTTAACAGTTTCGTCGTTTTAGGAAAGTGTGGATCGTTTAATTGGCTTTTCCTAGGCTTAGGTCTTGCTCCACCATGGTTGTACATGTTTACTATGCCTAGTAGGTCATCAAAAAGCCCATTGTGCATCCAAGGAAATGTTTCAGTTAAACCAAGTAGAGAAGGGGTTCTAAATAACCCTATATCACTTGGATTATTTGTAAAATTAAACCGGCCTTTATCTTCAAAACTACGGCCGTAGTAATGAAGGCCAGTGCCATGAAATTGGTTGTCACTTAATAGTGCGCCATTGTGGCAAGTCATACATTTTGCTTTGGTTCTAAATAAATGTAATCCGTTTAATTCATTATCGGATAAACGTCTCAGCGCTTTTTTTGGATTACTCTGAACCTCATTAATAAATGATTTAAAGCGAGTATTAGGTGCAATGAGTGTTCGCTCAAATGCAACGAGGGCTTCTGCCATTTGTGCCATAGAGAGCGTATTTGAATTAAAAGCACTTTTATTAAATGCCGTATAGCTTTTATCTTTATTGACCCGCATTAAAGCTTTTTGTGGATCTAAGTCCATTTCAATTGGGTTGCTAATGGGCATAAGTGCTTGTTGCTCAGCTGTTTTAGCGCGACCATCCCAAAAAAAACTTTGCCACTGATCTATACCAAAAATTGCAGGGGTATTGCGTGTGCCTATTTTCCCATCAATACCCACTGCGGTTGTGCGGCCATCATGAAAGCCTTTGTCGCGCTCATGGCAGGTTGCGCAGCTAACGGTATTATTACGCGAGAGCTGCACATCATGAAAGAGCTTGTCACCTAAAGCAACATGCTCAGGTTTTGGCGAGGCTACAGGCAAAAGCGACATGGGCTCAACGCTTCTGCCATCACTGGTTTGAATAGCAGGCCAGTGTGCTTGGCCTTTGCTATACAGTGAGCGTAAATCGTGGCTACTTGTTGGTGTGGCGTTTAAGCTAAATGAGCACAGAAAAAAAATGCTTAATAACCTAATCATAGTTATAGCTAACTCCTAGCCAAAACATACGCCCAGGCTCAATACCAGATGCGCCTTCGTTTACTGTGTAAGTACGTGCATTCAACAAGTTAGAAATATCTGCTCTTATTTCAACTGACTGGGTTTTTGTTAGGTTGTGGCTATAGCGCAGGCTAAGGCCTAGCATGGTTCTGGCACGAATTTCTTGTTCTTCGTATACATCAACAAGTGTTGATTCTGCAGGACAATTTGCACAGCTCTGTTCAAGGCCTATGCTTTCGCTTGCGCCGGTACTCACTGCGCTGGTGTAGCTATCACTGAAGGTTACGTTAAGCCCTGTGCTTAATGAATTGCTCCAATCAACATTCCAACCTAGCGCACCGGTAATCGGAGTGCCAAAGTTTGTACGAATTTGATCAAGTTGTCCAAGCGTTACAAGCTCGCCGCTGCCACTTGCATTTTCGTAGTAAACGAGTTCGTCAAGGGGGGTATTTTCAGCAGTGGCATTGTAGTCGTCGTTAGAGACTTTGTTTTCAGCGTATGAGGCGTTAGCCCATAATGAATGGCTACCAAACTGCGCGCTCCACGAAATAGAATAGCGCTCTGAGCTACCATCACCTTCGTTGGTCATACGAATATATTTATAGCCATCGCTACCTGCTTCTTCATCGGTAACCTGAGAAAATTGCTGATGCTTTTTACGTTTGACATATTTAAGCGATACATTACCTGCTTTTTCAAATGAATGTGCAATACCTAATGCGAGTTCGTCATCGTACGGGGTGTTTACATCATCAAAGCGGTACTTAAACGCGCCAGTATAGTTAGAAGGTAGCCACCCTTGCAGGTAACCGTTTTCAATTGGGCGGTATTCTCGATATGAAAAACGCTGCTGTTCTTTGACTTTATAACCAATAATGGCAGAGTCGTAATAGCGGTTAACGCCTGCACTAATAATAGTGCGGTTGTCGTTAAATACGTCGTAACCCAGCGATATACGTGGCGCGATATTATGATTTGCTAAAAAGTCATCATATTCGTAGCGCATACCTAAGTTTAGGTTTAGCTGCCCTAATGTGATGCTATCGGTTACATAAAACGAGGCACGATTAAGTGTTACGTTAATGTATTCGGCAGGGGTGACTAAACGGCCATTAAAATACTGCGCTGTAGCTGTTACATTATTTGTATAGGCAGTAATGTGCGATTGATTATTAAAATCAATTTCGCCACCAAGTTGTGCTGCTAACTCATCAATAGAAATAGTGGTTTGAAGTGCTTGGCAATCAAGTGTGTAACCGCTGCAATTAAGTGGCGTACTCGCGCTAGACCATATAATAGGGGAGTCGTAGCTGTAGCTATTTTGTATGCGTTCGCGTTCTACTTCTTGGCGAATAAGTTCAATACCGGCTTTAATGCGGTGCTCAGTGCCTGCAAACTCCAGCGTTTTAAAATCAAGGGTGTTTTTCCAGCTGGTGGTGTATTGGGTATTATCTAGGGCGCCATATCCCCCTTGGCGAGAGTAACGAGTTTGCGCATCGCCTTGGTCGGCATATTGCCCCCAATCTTTCCCTTTGGCTTGTAGCCAGCTATAAAAGTGAGCTGGGCCTTCTCGGCTGCTGTCACTCATACTAAAATTAAGATTACTGTGCCACGATGCAAAGTCAAAATGCTCAGTTAATGCCGCAACGGCGCCAATAGCACCGCCTTCTAAATGAAAGTTACTGTCTTTGGCATCCGTTATAAAGTTATCAACTTCGTAGGGGGAGTACATTAGTGTTAAATCTAGTGCATCTACCCAGCCATTTCGGTAGCCATACTTCACAATCGCATTTATGTTTGTTCTGCTTTGGGTTTTTACTTCCCCTAGCGATAAATCGCTGATGTCGCTGGCTAAGTAATTAACGCTCATCATTAATCCATGGCGCTCATTAATTTGTTTATTAGCACGCAGGTTATAGCTAATTTTTTCGTATTTAGGCTCTTCAAGAGTACTTTGGTCAACATTTTGCTGTGAACTGTCTTGATCAGCCTCAATAAAATGATAACTCCCCCAGCTACTTTGATTCCCCCGCACGCCAAAACTAAAGCTGTTGTTTGCAAATACGCTTTTGGTTTTACTATCAACAATACCACCCGAAAAACCACCAAATTCAGCCGGTATGTTATGGTCGTAAACTGTGATTGATTCAACTATATCGGAGTTCACGTTCATACTTTGTACGCCACCCGACACATCGTCTGATGAAGAGCTTAATCGGCTGCTGCTTGCTGGGTCTATGCGGTTATTGTAATTTAACCCATCTAACGAAAACCCTGTTTGCCAAGGCTGCGCCCCTGAGATTGATATTTCTGGCGCGCTGATCTCAGCTAAGCTAAGCTACCAATAGAGTACGCTTCGTTACTTAGCTGCACGCCAGGGAGCAATGCAATTAGCTCATTTATATCGCCATTGCCTTTAGGTGTGGCGTTTATAAAATCACGGTTTAAATAAGAACGCCCAATAACTTCGGGTACTTCTATGCCTATGTACTGGCCTTTTACTTCAATATGCTCAAGTGCTTCACAGCGCTCTTTTTGCTCATCTTTAAGTTCGTTACATGGCTGTGGCTTTGGTTCGGTCTGCTGTTGCTGCTCTGCGGCGTATACACCCTGAGAAAGCAAAAGCAGACACGCGAGGGTAGTCGGTGTCTGCATATATTACGGCTCTTATTTAAATACCTAGTGGGGTAGTGTCTTCGCTATCAATGACGCCATCGTTATCGGCATCTTGGTCGGCAATTAATCCTGCTAAGGCTATGTCTTCATCGCTGCTATTAGGTAAAAAGAAGTTAGGTAAGCCGTCGTGGTCGGTGTCTACGCTCGCAATAGCTATGCCTCTAAAGTCATCGCGTGAGGCAACTAAGTTGGTCATGCCTATGTAAAGCTCAAGCTGATCAGCCTCGCCATTAACGCCATTAGTTATTAGGCTTTGTGATTTAGTAATATCGTTAATTAACGTAAAGCTGTTAACTAAGTCTGCCATGTTGTCGGCAATAATTGTATCGGCAAAGCCCAAAATAAGAGGCTCAAGCGTATTTAAAAGCGTGCTAGCTTGTGTTTTTGCATTACTATAATTTGCTGAAAAGTCGCTAATGTTCGCTGCGTTTGAACCCATACTTGAAAGCATAGAATAACGTAAAAATTCACCTGTTTGAGCTTCTTCTAAACCAATTACTTCGGCTTTAACAGCGGCTAAAATAGTTTCTAGCTGATCGCTTGTTAACTCATTTAACGCAGGTGTTATTTCTGTAATTGCATCATTTAAAGTGGTGCTTGCAAGCGATGTTTGGTTTGCATTAACTAAGTAACCTAAGGTTTCTAGGCGGGCTTCAAATCTGTCTTCGGTATCTTCATCTAGTGCAATATAACTAAGTAGTTGATTGTGTACACCGGCTACTTGCTCCGCTAAGCCGCCTTCAATTAGCGATACTATTACTTGATTATGCGCCGTAATTGATGAGCTATTACTTAGCGTGCGTATGTCGCCATCATTAAGCGTATTAAGTATGGTTAAACATTTATTAGCCGCACTTGCTGTATCACCACCAACTCGCGCTGTTAAGCTTACTAATGACTTACAGCCTTTAAAACCCGTTAAAAACGTGGTTGATGACTCTTTGCTAATGTATTCATCAGAGGCTAAAAAGTCGCCCGCATAGGTAAATACTTGCTGTGCTAAGTCGTTTCTGCCGGCCTCACTTAAAATTAGGCCTGTGCCTGGGACGTTATCAAGTTCGGTAAGTGCTCTAAAGAATTCGTTATAATCGCCATTTTCAGTAAAAAAGCTGCGAGCTTGTGCTGCGGCACTTGTTATATCTTCACCGGCAAGTAGGCGTTTAGCTATATTAAAGCCATATACTTGCTCTTGAGCGTTGTTTATATCGGTTTCGCTGTCTGACAGCGTTATTGCTGGGTTTTCGTCGCTTTGGTATAAGCCTTCAATTAAGCCCGCTAAAAATTGAATAGGGTAAGTGTAGTTATCTAATGTAGCGGCGCTGTATGGCGACGCTGAGTAGGTGTAGTTACTATCAAAACCGGTAGAGCCATACATAGCAAGGACTTGGTTAGTGTAATCTTTTGCTGCTTCAAATTCGCCAGCTCTATAAAGGTATTGCGCAGCCCAAGCCCCGTGCAACGTTTTGTATTGCTCGTATGGTTGGCCTTCGTATTCGCCGCTACGTACAAGTCTGTAACCCGTTTTTACCGCAAGTTGCGCGTAGTTATTGGAAAGTAATTTGGCTTGAGTTAAATCGCTTTCATCTAGGCTTTGTACATAGCTTTGTAGGGCATCATCTATTGATAAGCGTACGCTATTTAAAAAGTAGCCATAGCTTGATGTGTATTCGTCTTCGCGTACTTGCTCAGCGTATAACGAAATTGTATTCAACAAATTACTTGCTTGCGAGACTTGATCGGCGTCTAGGTAGCTTTTTACTAAAGAGTAAAGTGCTGATGCGTCTGATGAGGCAATGTTATCGAAACCTTTATCAGCTAAGTATTGGTTGTAGGCCGCTACCGCTTGGACGCGGTAATCGTTTGCTTGCTCTGTTTGGCCTATTTCATCAAGTGCTTGCGCCACATCTTTTAGTGCCGAAGAACGCGCCGTTTGCTCGTTTATAAGTGCTAAATAGTCGTTAGCAGTATCTAAAAATCCTGCACGCGCATAGGCCGCAGCTTGGGTTGCGTATATATCGTAACGAGACAGTTCGTCAGCAATATTTGCGCTTAGTTCATCTGCTTGTTTTAGATGAGATAGTCTAGAACTGTAGTAATAATTAAGTTTGTCTTCGTTAGTTACATAAGAAGGGCTTAACGAAATAATTGCAGTTAATGGCTCGCTAATTAGGCCATCTGTGTAACTAATTTCAAATTGCTCATCAATGCTGCTTAGAGTTTGTGCCTCATAGGTAAATTCACCCGTGGTGCTATTTATGCTCATTACGCCATTACTAGGTGGTGTAATTAAGCTAATAGTTACGGTGTCACCATCTAAATCTTGCGTAGTAATAATCCCTTGTGTGGTGGTTGAAGAGGTAACAAACACGTTAGTGGTTAGTAACTGTGGTGCATCATTAACATTTTCTACGCTAAAACGTACCACAACATTTGCTGTTAAGTTGCCATCGCTTGCGCTAATGGTCGCGGTATCTTCGCCATAATAATTACTAAAAGGCGTATACGTAAATTGACCATTTGCTTCTACTGCTATAGTGCCGTTACTTGGTGCATTAGCAAGTGTGTAGCTAAGGGTATCGTCGTCGGTGGCTGTTACTTGAGCAGTAAATGGAGTGTCTTCGTTTACAGTAAAGCTTAAATTAGGTTGTGCAAACTGCGGGGCTGTGTTGCCAGAGCCACCACCACAGCCAGCTAAAGCAAGGGCGCATAATATTGGGGTAAACTTAATTAGCTTGTTCATTATTGTTAATATAAAAAGTTAATGATGTTGCGAATGATAACTGATATCAATTAGATTTAAAAGTTTAATCTGTATTTGTATTATAAATAGTGAGTATTCAATTGAGGTTCAAAATGTCCCTAAAAAGCAAAACCCTGCGCTTAACAGGGTTTATATTGCAAATAAGAGAGTGTTACTAAATGGAGGGGAACCAATTAATTATTTAAGATCGTTAATAATAAGAAGGGGGAAGTTTTTAGCTGAGCGAGGTTGCCAATTATTATAGCTAATATTGCTAATTCCAAAATAGTTAAGCACTTTAGGTGAATACGTCCAGCCACGGGCACGTTGCTTTATAGCTGCGCTGCGTAAATTGGGTTTTAACCCTACAGTGAGTAAATCATGATTTACGTTTAATTTTTTGTATAGGGCTTTTTCGCGCAGGCTTGCTTTATTAATTACCTCATCGTAATGAGCACGTAATTCTTCCCACTTTTGGCTTTTTTGCGGCTCTTCTAAATGCTTTACCATGGCATCAATATCACTGTCTAACCATTTTGCTGAGGCTGCATCTCCATGCCAACCGATAATTGCATTAGGTTCTATTGTAGTAGGGTGCCCAGCAAGCAACACATAATTAGCACACGATGAAAAACAAAACTGCTTTATATTTACGGTTAATTTATGCGCCAAAATTAGCTCGGCTAAATCCATTCCTAAAGCTATGTTTCCGCCGCCGCTGGTAATAGTAAAGGTATTAATTGTGGGATTGTTTTTTAACAGCTCAGCTGCTGTATTGTTATTTTGTTTGTTGATTTGACCACTATAAATAAGCGTTTTATCGCTTAAAGTGACTTTAGCCTGTAATAAAGCTGGGAATATTAAAAAAAGAGTAAAAATTAATTTTTGCATGTGGGTTTTGAATGAGTATTTTTGCCAAAGGCTACGTAATTTGGCTAAGCGAGGCAAATACTAATTTGTCTAAAGTAAGTTAACTCCTTTTAACCCCTTCTTAACCCTCGACCTAATAAGCTATGTGTAATAGTACGAATTAGGCATAGTTAAATGGTTTATTTTAAAAAGCACTCAACTGGTTTTTTACTTGCACTTAGTTGTACACTTGCTGCATGTAGTAGTCAGCCAAGCTATCAAGGTAATAGTACTGAGCAGCCGCTAAAGCAACATACAAACTGGCAGTACACGCAAAGTAACGCACAGCACGTAAATTACATTACCGATTTGGTGAATATAGAAGGGCTTGATTCGCTTATTGAGCAAGCTGTTACTAATAACCCATCGTTTAATCAAGTGCATGTTGCATTAAAACTAGCTTATGCGCAGCGTGATGTAACCGCTGCAAGTCAGTGGTTTAGTGTAGATGCGGGATTTGACGCGCAGCGCAGTGAAACCGAAGGCACGCAATATAGCTCATCAGTAGGTATAAGTTGGGAAGCTGATATATGGCAAAAAATTGCTGACAATGTAGCCGCGCAAGATATGACTATTGCCAGTAATCAAGCTACTTATCAAGGCGCTAAAGACACCTTAGTAGCCAGCGTGATACGCACGTATTTAAACATTATTTTGCAGCAAAATTTGCTCGATATAGAGCAACAACGTTTAGTTGTTTTACAAAATAATGAGCAAAGTATTGTAGAGCGCTACCAATATGGATTAGGTGATTTAGAAGCGCTTGATACCGCCCGTACTAGCACGGCATCTACTCGCGCAACCATTGCCGATTACCAAGAACAAATAGCAAAAGCAAAGCGTGCTTTAATGCTAATTGTAGGCACTGATAAACTTCAAAACCTGCCAAATACATTAACACTACCAAGCGTTATTGAGCCATTAAGTACCTTACCAGAGCAAGATTTAGCGCGCCGACCTGACTTACAAAGTGCCTATTACAACATTCAGGCAAAGCATTACTTGGTTGATGTATCGTACAAAGAGCTACTACCGAGTATTTCGCTTTCGGCATCACTGAGTGATTTTGCAAGCACGCCAAGCCAATCATTATTAACCAGCCCAGTGTGGAGTTTATTAGGCAGTTTAAGTGCCCCTTTATTTGAAGGTGGAGCACTGCGTGCGCAAGTTGATATTGCAAAATTAAATGCCGAGCAAGCGTTTTGGCAGTACCAAGATACGCTGCTAAGTGCTGTAAACGAAGTTGAAAATGCACTCGGGCAGGAGCAATCATTAACCGAGCAGCAACTGCAAATTAGCAATGCACTTGCTAGCGCTAAACGCAGCTTTAGTAACTATCAAAGTAAGTATCAACAAGGTTTGGTTGATATTTTAGATTTGCTAACAGTGCAACAAAAAGTATACGACCTGCAAGCCCAGCTTAGCCAAATAAACTACACCCTTTTAACTAACCGCATAGATTTAGGCCTCGCTTTGGGCCTTGGAGTATCGTCATGAAAATTTCGCCAACACCGGTTGTTGTAACGCTTGTTGCTATTGTTTGTATAGGGCTTGCTATTATGTATAACGGTCAAAAAATGGTTGAAAAAGCAAATAGTCCACAACCAGCCGCTATTAAAGCTATTGCCCCAAATGTATCGGTAATTAATGCAGCTCCGAGCACTTATCAGGCTTATGTTAGCGGCCACGGTGAAGCTAAAGCGCATTGGTCATTTAGCTTAAAAGCACAAGTTAAAGGCGAAGTAACCAGTATGAGCGAGCAATTTTCGACCGGTAACTTAATAACTAAAGGGCAGGTGTTTGCACAAATTGATGACACCGAATACTTACAAGCTCTAGCTAGCGCAAAAGTAACATTGGCTGATGCAAAACTAGCACTGCAAGAAGAACAAGATTTAGGTAATCAAGCAAAACGTGAATGGGATCGCTCAGGCGTTACGCAAGCGCCAAGCTCGCCGCTTGTATTTAGAACGCTGCAGTTAGAAGCCGCGCAAGCTACGCTCGATAAAGCACAATATGCACTTAAAACCGCACAGCGTGATGTAAATAACACCCAGTTAAGTGCACCATTTGACGCTGTTATTTTATCGCGCGATATAGATTTAGGTACTTATGTGAGTATTGGCGATACGCTTGCCACGCTAAACAGCACTGACAAAGTAGAAATAACGGTACCGCTTTCATTAAGTCAGTGGCAAAACCTAGCAAATAATAAATCAGGCGAGGTTATTTTAACTGATGTAACCACTAATACTAAATGGAACGGCTACATTGAGCGTTTTGAACAACACCTAGACGAAAGCTCTCGCCAGCGCAGTGTAGTGGTTGCGCTAGATAAACCTTTTGAGCAAGCAACACCATTGTTACCAGGCACATTTTTAGCGGTAGAAATTGCCGGTAAGCAGTTAACTAACGTAATAAAACTGCCTGCTTCGGCGGTATCTCAAGATGGCTTAATTTGGTACGTAAATGATCAAAATAGCTTAGTAAGCACACACGCTAATAAAGTATTTGAGCGTGGGAATTACGTATATATTACGCCAGTAGATGGTGCTAAAAATCTAAAAGTGGTGGCGCGCCCACTTGTTAGTTACTTAAACGACATGAAAGTAAATCCAATAGTTGAGGAGATATAATAATGAGCCCTCATCAACCACCTCAAATACCCAGTAATAATAACCCGCTGCACGGTATTATTAATTGGTTTGCAAATAACTCTGTTGCCGCTAACTTATTGTTAGTTAGTGTGATTGTAATGGGTATTATGTCGCTTACGACTTTACGTAAAGAGGCTTTTCCGAGTTTAGAGCCAGATACTATTTCGGTATCGGTGGTTTACGACAGTGGCGATGCATTGCAAGCCGAAGAAGGAATAGCGTTAAAAATAGAAGAAGCGCTCGAAACCGTATCGGGTATTAAACGTATTACCTCTACATCCGATGCTAGCGGCAGNAGCCATGTAAGCATTGAAAAAAGTACTGATTACTCACTCGATGAGTTACTTGTTGACGTTAAAAACCAAGTTGACGCTATTAATAACTTTCCGGCAGATGCTGAGCAACCTGTTATTGATAAAGCCCGTAGGCAAGATCATGCATTAACGCTGCAACTTTTTGGGGATGCAGATCGCCATACATTACAAAACCTGGGTGAAAAACTTAAAGCCGATTTATTAGCGCAATCAGGCATTAGCGACGTAGAGCAATCGGGTGTGCTCGACCCGATGATGTCCATAGAAATCGACGAAGGTAAATTACAAGCGTATGGCTTAACTATTAGTGATGTAAGTGAGGTCATTAACAATGAGTCATCAAGCCCGCTTTCGACTAGTTTGCGCGATAGCAGTAAAATTATACGCTTAAAAGCCGCCGACCAAGCTTACTGGCAGCGCGACTTTGCCAATATTGTATTGTTAAGAACCGCATCAGGCACACAAATTAAGTTAGGCGATGTAGCAACCGTTACCGACTCATTTGCCGAAGATAGCAACTCATTAAGCCGTTATAACCAACAAAATGCCGTAGGCGTTGAAATTTTAATGGGCGATAACAGCGATATAACTACCATTGTTGAACAAGCTAATAGCGTAATAGATAAATGGCACGAAAGCGGTTTATTACCCCAAAATGTAGAGCTTGAAAGCTGGCACGACAAAAGCACCATGATCACCGAGCGTTTATCGCTACTTACTAAAAATGCGGTGACCGGTATTATTATGGTGTTTGTAATACTTGCCATATTTTTAAATGTACGTGTAGCACTGTGGGTGGCTGGTGGCTTGCCGTTTGTATTTTTTGGCACGCTTTATTTTATGACCGATGGCTACACCGCACTGACCATAAACGAAATGACCACCTTTGGCTTTATTATGGCGCTGGGCATAGTGGTAGACGATGCCGTTGTTGTAGGCGAGAGTATTTACACCACACGTAAAAAGCATGGCGATACATTAAATAATACAGTTTTAGGCACCATGAAGGTTGCTGTGCCAACAATATTTGGGGTGTTAACCACGGTGGCTGCGTTTGTGGCGCTTTCGAATGTGTCAGGTAACTTAGGTAAAATTTACTCTCAATTTGCCACTGTAGTGACTATTTGTTTACTGCTTTCAGTTGTTGAATCAAAACTTATTTTACCCTCGCATTTAGCCCACATAAGTACTAAACGCCAAGTTAAAAAAGGCTTAGGAGGTCTGTGGTCAAAAATACAACATGGCGCCGATAGCGGCTTAAACTGGTTTAGTAAAAACATTTACTGCAAGGTTATTGAATTTTCACTGCGCTTTAGATACGCCGTAGTGGCTGCGTTTATCGCCTTTTTTATATTAGTTATTGGCATGCCGATGACAGGCACAGTTAAAGTTGGTTTTTTCCCAAGTATTGCAGGCGATACCGTAACAGCCGATTTGGTTATGCAAAACGACGCCGCTTATGGGCAAACAAATACAAATTTACTAACGCTTGAGCAAAGTGCATTACAAGCTGAGCAAAACTTAATGACTAAGTTGAGCTCTGACAAAAGCGAAATAACCAGCCTACAAGTCATTAGTAGCAGCGACACCAGCGGTGAAGTAAGCGTTGAGCTATTAAACGAAGGCGCTTTTACAGCAAGCGAATTTGCTCAAGAATGGCAGCGCGTAGCAGGTAGCCTTGAGGGCAGTAAAAAATTACAAATATTAGCCATGCGTAAAATGGTCGATAACTTTAAAGTTGAACTTAAAGCGTGGGACGACGAAACCGTAATGGCGGCGGGCGCACTATTTAAGGAGCGCTTACAAAATACCGCAGGCGTTAACGGAATAGACGACAACTTAAACCCAGGTCAGCCACAGCTTAAATTTACCCTAAATGCACAAGGGCGCGCGCTTGGCATGGATACAGCCAGTTTATCAAAGCAAGTACTGCAAGCCTTTGGTGGTGCAGTTGTACAGCGCTACCAACGTAATAAAGACGAAGTTAAAGTACGTGTACGCTACCCAGAAGATGCTCGTAAAACACCTGCCGATATAATGCAGTCGCGTATTCGCCTGCCTGATGGCACCGTTGTCCCTTTAGTTAACGTAGCCACAGTAAGCAGTGAATATCAGCAAGATGAAATAACCCGCATTGATGGACTTCGTGCAATTTATTTAAGCGCCCAAGTAGATAAAAACGTGATTGCTCCAAACGAGTTAGTTGCTAACTTAAAGCGCGACTTAATTCCAGAGTTAACACAGCAATTTCCTAACTTAAGTGTGTATTTTGCAGGAGAGGCAGAGCAACAAAGCGAAACCACCAGCTCAATGAGCACTATGTTTGTAGCGGCTTTATTAGTTATTTACGTGTTGCTGGCTATTCCGCTTAAATCGTACATTCAACCTATGTTGATTATGGTAGCAATTCCGTTTGGCATTGTGGGCGCTATTTTAGGACATTGGTGGAACGACTTAACCATTAGTATATTGTCGTTAAATGGTATTTTGGCGCTCAGTGGGGTAGTTGTAAACGACAGCTTATTACTTGTTTCACGCTTTAACGAACTAGTAAAAGAAGAGAGCATGAGCACGCACGATGCCATAGTTGAGTCGTGTACGAGCCGATTACGTGCGGTATTACTTACCTCAATTACGACGTACGCAGGCTTAGTGCCGCTACTTAGCGAAACCTCAATGCAGGCACAGTTTTTAATTCCTGCTGCGGCATCACTTGGCTACGGTATTTTGTTTGCCACGGTTATTACCTTAATACTTATACCTGCATTATTGATGATTCAAACCGATGCTAAACGCGGTATTGATGCTGTGCTAATATCGCTAGGTGCTAAAAATAAAACGCAGGAAGTAGCCTCTTAATGATAAACGTACTACTGGTTGAAGACGACATAGATTTGGCAACCACCATTGTTGATTATCTCGAAATTGAGTCAATAGAGTGTGACCATGCAAGCAATGGCGTAATGGGTTTAAATTTAATAGAACGTAATCAATATCAAATGATTATATTAGATGTAAACATGCCCAAAATGGACGGTTTAACCATGTGTAAATCATTGCGTGAGCAAGGCATTGATATACCAGTATTAATGCTGACAGCGCGCGATAGCCTGGACAATAAGCTTGAGGGGTTTGCAGCCGGTAGTGACGACTATTTAGTAAAACCATTTGCGATGAAAGAGCTAGTAGCGCGGGTTCAAGTATTAGCAAAGCGTAAAAGTGGAGAGGTTAAGCGACTTACATTTGCTAATTTAACACTTAATTTAACCGCGCATACAGCAACAGTGGCAGAGCACAGTTTAAAGTTATCACCCATTACTTTTAAGTTATTAGAAGTGCTTGTACGAGAGCAGCAAAAACCGGTAACCCGACAGGTAATTATGCAAGCAATATGGGGAGGCGATCAGCCAGACAGCAATAGCTTAAAAGTGCATATTCATCATTTGCGTAAACAGCTAGAGCAAGCGCATTGCCAAGCCGTACTAGAAACAATACCTAGTGTAGGGTTTGCGCTAAAATTAAAAAATGAGACACAAGCATGAAAATTAGACCCAGCCTGAGGTTGTATTTTTTTGCCACCATGGTGCTTTTAAGTTCATTAATGGCAATTGGTTTTTCGTTTTTAAGTGTTAATTATTTTATTGATGGCTTAGACCGAGGGTTAAACGGAGTTATGTTTGAGCTTTCGCAAACCACTGAAGTTGAAGACGGTCAGCCAAAAAATATTGTTGGATTTAATGTGGCAAGCCGTTGGGAAGACATGCCAGAAATAATACAGCAAAAATTTGAAGTTATGCCAAATGAAGCAGGCGTACTACAAAAAATGAAAGATGACACCTCATTGTTTGCTATGCCCGCAGACTTGTTTTTTGTTGTTTACTATCAAAACCCAAATGGTGAGGCGCGTTATATATCGCGCATTATGCTTGAAAAAGATCGCCCTAAAAGAATGGGAACTGTAAAACCAATACACCGTATGACATTGATAGCCATAACAGGTTTTGCAGCCATTGCCTTATTTACCTTCTTTTTGTTTATGGTAATGAAAAAAATAGCTAAGCCAGTTGAATCGCTACGTGGTTGGGCTAAGTCGTTAAATCAAAATAATTTACAAAACACGCCGCCCGACTTTACCTATAACGAATTAAATACCTTAGCAACGTTAATACGCAGTAGCTTGCTTTCAGCTCACGACAGCCTTGAGCGAGAACAGCGCTTTTTAAGTTATGCGAGCCACGAGTTACGTACACCAATTTCGGTTATTCGCAGCAACGTTGAATTACTTAACCGCTTAAGCGAAAAAGCACCTTTAAGCGACAAACAGCAACTTACACTGCAGCGAATAGAGCGCGCCGGTTTAACCATGAGCGATTTAACCGAGACGTTATTGTGGCTTAGCAGAAATGACGACCAGCAAAGTGCACCAGAGCCTGTAAACCTAGCCGAAAAAATAACGACTTTGAGTAACGAACTCGATTATTTACTCAATTCAAAACAAGTTGATGTACTTATAAATACCGATAACCAAAGTACAACTATTAATACCGAAACCACCGCATGCCACATTGTGCTTACTAACTTAATACGTAATGCGTATCAGCATACGCAACAAGGGCAAGTGCGTATTACTCAACAAGGTAGCCGCGTAATTATAGTAAATAGCAGCGCACAAACAGATACGCCACACAGTGCTAATAACACAAACAAGCCCGCTAATATTGGCTACGGTTTAGGGTTGGAGTTAAGCGAAAAAATAATAAAACGACACGGTTGGGTATACGAAGTAAACGACATGCCTGGGCGTTATGAAGTGGTGGTCGATTTTAGTTAATAGACTTTTTTATACTTAGGTTGTTACATTCAAAAATATTTAATTTAACGCTGAGAATATAAAAACTTAGTGATAGTAATGTGTTAAGTAATTTGTTAAAACTATGAATAGTAAAGAATATTAACGATAGACTTACATGGAGTGTTAATTCATATGTTCAAATTCATAATTATTTTAATCTCAATTACTTCTTTCAATGCCTTGGCTGCAGAGAAGGTTAAACTTGGAGTTGTGGGGAACGTTGGCGCTGATGGTTTTTTTAGCCCGACGGTAACATCATTTATTATTGAAAAAGTAGAGCCTAATTCACCCGCTGAAAAAGCAGGGATTGTTGCAGGACAGGAAATCATTTCTATAGAAGGCTGTAAAATTCCAGGCTGCCCTGCCAGTGAAGCAAAAGAATTAATGCGCAAGGAGTCTGGAGAGATTTTACAATTACTTTTAGAGAATGAAGATGGTAGCCAAGTACCTTTAAAAATCCCTATGAATGCTTGGTAAACCTAAGACGTTTTTAAAATACCTAAATATATCCAGCCTATAAAGTATGTTTATTCCCAAAGCGTGGGTTTGTGTAAATGAACTAGATGCAATTGGAGTATTACTTACTCGGTTTGTATGTAGGTTACTGCTTAAAGTAATTGAGGTAGATTAAAAAGGTTTGATCAGTAATAACTTTATTTAACTAATTAATGAATACATTGGTATTGCGTTAAATACGGCAATACCAATAATTATTAGACTAAAGCTTATAAATCGCTGCGCCAACCCATACCAGACTCTTCCATTAAACGCTCGTACACGCCTTCTATGTTAAGCGGTAACCATGCATCAAACTGTTTAAAGTCACTAAATTGGTCTAATTTTACATTTTGTTTAATTTCATCAAGCGTATTACCGGCTAAAACGCCTGCTGTTACTTGGCTGTATAAAAGCTCTAAATAACTTAAATAGCGCGCTACATCAGCCTTGCTGCCAATATCGGCATGTCCGCCTACAAAGGTATCAAAGTTATATTTGAGTAGCGCTTGGGTTGAGTTAATCATGCCTTGAATATCGTAACTCCACAGCTTTTGCCACGGCATTCTGCCAATAACAATCCAATCAACTACAAATAACGTTTTTTGCTTTTCGAATAATATACTAACCGAACCACGACCATCGTTTGGACCATGGTAGTTAAGTTTTACTGAGGAATCACCAAGGGTAAGTAGTAGCTCATCATCAAAAGTAAGGCTGGGCGTTACTGTTTTCATTTGTGTGTTTTTAATATCTTGCGCAGCGAGTTTATGCGCTACAAACGTGGTGTGCGGGCTTTTAAATACCTCGGCGCCGTAAATATGATCGCTGTGATTATGGCTATAAATTACATATTTTACCGGTACGTTAAAGCGAGTTTTAATTTGCTCGTTTAACCAGGTGGCGGCTTTTTTATTAAGCGGGTCGGTAACAATTGCACCTTAAGAAGTGATTAAAAATACTGAGCGGTGTCTGTCGTCTATAAAGCGGTGTAAGCCGTCCCCTAAGTCTTCTATTTCATAGGCTTGTGTGGCAAAGCCTATAAATAATAGGGCTGTAGTTAATAGTTTTTGTAGCAAGCGGGGCATACACCATTCCTTTTAAAATTGATTAAATTAATAACGCTATTAAAAGAAGAAAGCATTAAGCCGTAAAAAATTTCAGTTATTGGTTAAATTAAAACTAAAACTAAACCTAAACTTAAGTCAAAGGATCAAATATAAGGATGAAATAAAAAGCCATTATAAAAATGGCTTTAGATAGGTTGGTTGGGTTTATCTTTGTGTTAGTTGTTGGTTTATTTCTTCAAAGATACTGGCATCATCTATGGTTGAAGGTATTTGTAGTTCTTCGCCATCAACTAGTTGACGTAAATTTTTACGCAGTATTTTACCCGAGCGTGTTTTGGGCAGCCTATCTACGCTAACTATATTTTTAAGGCACGCAATAGCGCCAATTTGATTACGAACACTTAAAACAAGTGCTTCTTCCACGTCGATACTTGAGCCCATAAAATCATTTTTAAGCACGATCATTCCCATAGGGAGTTGCCCTTTTAGGGGATCGTTTACACCAAAAACAGCGCATTCAGCAACAGCAGGGTGCGCGGCTACTATCTCTTCCATTTCGCCGGTAGAAAGCCTATGCCCTGCTACATTTATAACGTCGTCGGTTCTGCCCATAATAAATAGGTAGCCGTCTTCATCAATATAACCGCCATCGCCAGATAAATAATACCCCTCGTATTCATTTAGGTAGCTTGCTTTAAAGCGCGGAGTATCTTGCCAAATTGTTGGTAGGCAACCCGGTGGAAGTGGCAGTTTAATTACCACGGCGCCTTGCTCGTTAGCTTTGCATTCATTGCCATCCATATCTAATATTCGCACGTCAAAACCTGGAGTTGGCACGGTAGAGCTGCCAGGTTTTGTTGCTAAGTACTCAAGCCCTACAGGGTTACAAGCAATAGCCCAGCCGGTTTCTGTTTGCCACCAATGATCGAGCACTGGCAGTTTGGTTTTTTCTTTAAGCCACTCGTAAGTGGGAGGATCTAACCGCTCGCCAGCTAAAAATAAACGTTTTAAGCTTGAGGTATCGTATTGATTAAAACCATCGGCATTTGGGTCTTCTTTTTTAATTGCTCTAAATGCGGTGGGGGCACTAAATAATGCATTTACTTTATATTCTTCTACCACGCGCCAAAATGCACTAGCATCGGGCGTTTTAACGGGTTTACCTTCATATAATACGGTCGCGCAGCGATACATTAGCGGTGCGTAAACTATATAAGAGTGCCCAACTACCCAGCCAATGTCAGACGCTGCCCAAAATACGTCGCCGGGCTTCATACCATAAACGGTTGCCATGCTGTATTGCATTGCCACTGCGTGACCGCCATTTTCGCGTACTACGCCTTTGGGTGTGCCTGTCGTGCCTGAGGTATATAAAATATAAAGCGGGTCATCTCCATTTACCGGCACCGGATCTGCGCTTGCAGCCGTTTGCATTGCCTGAGTCCAATCTATGTCTCGTTTAGGCTTAAGAGTGGCGGTTACTTGTGGACGCTGATAAATAACGCAGTGTTCTACTTTATGCGCAGCTAAGTCTATTGCGTTATCAATGAGTGGTTTGTATTCAATAACGCTGTTTACTTCAACACCGCATGAGGCGCTAAGTATAAGCTTGGGCTTGGCATCATCAATGCGTACAGCCAGTTCGTGTGCAGCAAATCCACCAAATACCACCGAATGAATAGCACCAAGGCGCGCGCACGCCAACATACCAATAACAGCTTGTGGGATCATTGGCATATAAATAACAACGCGGTCGCCTTTTATAACACCTAACGATTGTATTACGCCTGCAAATTTAGCAACTTCTTGTTGTAGTTGTGAGTAGCTATAAGTTTGCTTTGTATTAGTGACTGGAGAGTCGTAAATCAGTGCAGTTTGCTCGCCAAATCCGGCAATAACGTGCTGGTCTAGCGCTAAAACACTGGTGTTTAATTGCCCGTCACTAAACCAATGGTAAAGCCCGTCGTCGTCTTGTGTGTATACTTTTGTGGGGGTTTTATACCATGGAATATTTTTACTTTGTTCGAGCCAAAACTCGGCTGGGTTTTGTTTAAAGGCATTATATTGCTGTTTATATTCGCCTGACATGTAAGGCTCCTAAAGCTAAATTTGTGTGTGAGAGACCTTACAAAATGTAGGCTTTTTTTAGTAAGCAAGCTATTCGACCTTGGTCGGCTAAAAGTTAATCAACACACTGGTTTTAAAAATACCAAATTGACAACACAAAGCGTGTGGTTCAGCATGGCGGGCAGTAAAAATAAGAGAAAATACGATATGAGTAACGTAGTAAGAGTTGGTGTGGCGGTTATCATAAAGCACCAAAACACAATTTTACTAGGTGAGCGCATTGGCGCGCATGGTGCTAATACATGGGCAACACCTGGTGGACATTTAGAGTTTGGTGAAAGTGTTGAGCAATGTGCAATACGAGAAGTGTTTGAAGAAACAGGTTTAAAGGTAAGTAAAATTACTAAGCTTGATTTTACCAATGATATTTTTACAGCAGAGAACAAACACTATATTACGCTGTATGTAAAAGCTGATTTTGAAGGCGGAGAGCCTGAGCTTAAAGAGCCTAATAAATGTTTAAAGTGGCGCTGGTACGATATTAATAATCTACCAACGCCACTGTTTACATCACTAAAAAATTACTTATCTGAGGCTGTACTAGCCTAGTTATTTTGTTGGCGGTGTCGCTGGGCTTAACGCTAGTTTACTAAAGCTTACTTGAGCGTAATCGCCATTTTGTTTATCTGTAGACCAATCGCCAGTACCTAAACAACCTGGGTACCAAATACCTTTCGCGCTTTTAGTACTACATTGGTTATAAGCGCCGGCTTTAAAGTAATGCCAATCTGCAGCGTAGCCATGTGGATGGTCTTTTTCGTCCACTTTGCCATAAGCATCTACGTTATTACCTAAGTTAATAGAGTAATTAACGTCTTCTTTGCCTTGTGCGCTAAATGTAAGGTGCATAACATTTTTATACACATTTACCGTGTAGCTAAATTCTTCACCTAGTGCAATACCTGCACCGCCTGGCTCGTTAGGGTTTTCCCATGTATTACCCCAAACTGGGTAAGTAATGTCTGTACGATCAGGATTCGTTTTAGCTAAGTTACGTTCGTAGTTCCAAAAAACTGAGCCTGTTTTATGTCCTGGCCATTTTTTGTAATATATTTTAAGTGGCTCATTGCCCCAGCCATAACCAAGCTTGGTATCAATAAGTGCCTGATCTTTACCTGCGTGAATTTGCCCTATAACAACCGAGTAAGCTGCTTTTTTATCAGGGTCGGTAGCACGTAGCGCAACGTGATCTACTTTTAATGTTGCTTCCATTTTTCCACCAACAGAACCAAATCTGTCAGATAGCGGGTGAACAGCTAAAGCAAAGTTGTTTTTAGAGTGTTTAGTTTTAATTTTAGTATTTGATCCACGGATCATTTGTCTAAGTTCACTACGGGTATTAGTAGAGTTAGCACTTGTAAGCGCTTTATTAGGGGAGGTAAATACCATGTAGCCTTTTTCATCAAGGTAGAAAAAATCAGGGTGTGCGTAAGTCTGAATTTCTTCTACATCTATTTCATCAATTTTACCGTCGTTGTTTAAATCCACTGGTACATTTATTTTCCAGTGAGATAAATCAAACTTTGTTGCAGGTACCGGCGCATCGCTTTGCTGATTAGTGCTTTGGGTACTTGAACAAGCGGTAAAAAGTAAAGGGGTGATAACGGCTAAAGCCGTAAGTTTAAATGTGGATGTATTTTTTATCATTATTGTCTCTGTGTGATGAAGTAAAAATTGTGCGGTACAGGCATCGCTTAATCTCAATCTAGCATACCAATTTAACAATTAAAACTTACCAATTAGTAAAATTAAATATTTTTTAAATGATTTTTTGTTATACCAATTTGGTTTAGGTGTTTTTTAACGGCTTTTATGGAAGTGTTTGCGGTATGTATTTTATATGTGCTTGGCTATTCATTTAGTGATGTTTAACGTAGATTTTGGCGCTAAGGTGTAGTCTATTTTGGGGGGGAGGAGATTTTTAATTTTGTAGTTTGCTTTGCCGCGTTTAGCAAATAACTAAATAACCACTGCCAATAACTAAATAACCACTGCCAATAACTAATGTCGGGCTTTAACTATGGTTAGTGCTGCAAGGTAGTCGTGTTTGGTAATAAAAGTTGCCACTTGTTTAAAATGGCATGGTATTCACCATTTTCTTTAATACTACTTAATGCGTCAGAGAGTGCTTTAGCTGTTTTAGGATTAAGTTGATTACTTGCTGCAAAATTAAGTGAGGAGGGAAGATCGCTTAAATGAATTCGTTTTGTTATTAGGCTAGGATCGAGTCCTAGGCTTTTTAGCTCGTTATTAAGTGTAAGTGTATTAGTTACTACAAAGTCGATTCGGTTTTTATAAAGCATTTGCCAAAGTTGATTATAGTAACTGACCAGTATTAAGTTGTTATTTTCGGTAAAGCCTTTTTGCTTTAAGTAGGCTTCGCTCAGGTAGCCACGAATGGTTGCTACTTTATACTCTTTAGCAAAATTTAAGTGAACAACTTCATCTATATGGCTTTTTAAGCTAATTAAATAAGCATCTGCAAAATACACTTCCCCTAACCACGTATATTTATTAATCCGCTCTGGGGTTTTTAACAAAGACAACATTATGGCGTTGGTATTTGTTTTATGCTCCTTAAAAACGCGGGCCATAGGCATTATTTCAAAATTAGCGGTTAAGTTTGTTTGCTTCACAACTGCTTTGGCAATGTCGACTAAAGCGCCGCTTACTTCACCTTGCTGATTTTTAAAGTGATAAGGAGGAAGGTCTTCAGCTATAAAAGTAACCGAATCGGCGTTAC
This sequence comes from Pseudoalteromonas sp. TAE79, assembly GCF_000498015.1. Lineage (NCBI taxonomy): Bacteria > Pseudomonadati > Pseudomonadota > Gammaproteobacteria > Alteromonadales > Pseudoalteromonadaceae > Pseudoalteromonas > Pseudoalteromonas sp. TAE79. Next base: position 27,880 of record NZ_AUTL01000228.1, on the reverse strand, counting down.
ACAGGGGGCTATATAAAATAAATACAAAAGCACTTAATAAAACACGCAAAAACATAAAAAATCTTTTAAAGCAATAATACACCTAGTGTAGAGAGTATTAACTAAAACATATATATATTATGTTTATATAACGTAAATAATTTGCATTTACTTGGCTGTACTTGCTGTTTTGTATTTTATAAATTGTAATGGCGAGCATTTATGCCAGCGTAAAAAAGCTCGATTAAAAGAGCTTTGATCTTTAAATCCTAAAATATTAGATAAATCAGCAAGTGGCATGCTGGCTATTAATGTATCTGCACGTTTTTTACGTTCTTTTTCAAGTAGCTGAGCAAAGGTTAAGTCTTGTTGTTTTAAGCGTCGTTGTAGCGTTCGGGGTGTTAAATTAAGCGCATCAGCTATGCCTATTAGGTTGCAGTTTTGCAAGGTAGTTTTAGCTGTAAGTAACTGATTAACTTTATCGTCAATACACTGCTGGCTTTTAAAGTTAGAGAGTTGCTGCTCTGACAATTGCTTAAAAGTAGAATTAATAATGGCGTTATCGGTTTTAAAGGGCAGCGTCAAATAATCGCTCGGAAAGCTAATTTGATTATATTCAGCACTGCTTTTTACAGGGCATTTAAACCATGATTCAAGGGCGCGCCTTTGCGATGGCAACCAATTATAAGTGAAACTAATACTACTTGGCGAAAGCGTTAAATTTATTAACTGGCGAATTACACTTACCCACGCGGTCATGTTTCGTAAAACAACATGCTCATTACAACTTTGATGAGCAATCCAACGAATAGTTGCTGTATCAGTATTTAGTTCAAACTTGGCTTTACCAATATCAGCCACCAAGCTGTCGTAGCTTAACAATGCTTTAATGGCACTGCTTAAGTTATCGCTTGATTCAATTAAGTAACCTAAAACGCCGTAGTCAGCAGTGCGAATTTGCTGACCTAGGGTAAAACCAAAAAGAGGATCGTTAAGTGTTTTTTTGCCATAAACTAATAAGGCATTGTAACTATTTAAACTAATACGCGGCGCTAATTGATGGGTACGTTGATTACTAAATTCGTCAAAGCTAATAGCGTGCAAAGCCGTTTTAGTACTAATGCCTTGCGCTTGTAAGTAATCAAGAATACTTGAAAAGTAATGATCAGCCAATGTGTGCATTTGTCATCTAAAGCTAAAAAATAGTCGTGTATTAGCAAGTTTGCCACGTTAAATTTTTATATGCTAGTTGAATGCCTAATAACCTCTTGCTGTAAAAATGATACTTATAACAATAAAACAAACGCTTAATGCACAGCCAAAACAAATAATAAGCACACTATTGGATCATCAACAGTTGCATCGATTTTTTAATGCCAAATTTACGCTGCTACAAGCACAAGACGAAGGGCAAATAGAAGGCGGAAAAGGATCTGTTAGGCAAGTGAAAATAGGTAAAATAACTTTTTCAGAGCAAATAATCAGTGCCGATCAAAATCAGATCAGTTACCAAATAGTAGGCGATAAACCAGTAGCTAATCATCGAGGCGATATATACCTCACTGCAAATAAAGACATCAATACTTTAGTTACCGAACTTAACTATTGCATAAGCTGCTCAGCTCCGTGGTGGATGCCAAATGCATTACTTAAATATGCTATTACAAAAGATATAACCCAAGCGTTAAACAATTTAAATAATTATTTTTTGGCGGGTAAAGTATGAACTCAGAAATTATTTTGCTCGCTCTTAGCCCGTTATTTTTGATATTTGTTTGCTGTGAGTTTATTAAGTTTAAGCGCTATTACGACATAAAAGATAGCCTAGCAAATACAGTGTTAGCGCTATTACACCAAGGCGCAGATGCTATTGCGTTACTGCTGTTAATGCCTTTATTTAATTGGTTGTATGACTATAGATTGTTTGATATTGAAGTGAGTGTATTAAGTATTGCATTTGCATTTTTACTGCAAGATTTTTTGTATTATTGGTTTCATAAAGCATCGCATCATATTCATTGGTTGTGGGCTGCACATGTGGTGCACCACAGCTCAACTAAAATGAATTTCACCACCGCATTTAGGCAAAGCTTAATGTACCCCGTAGCCGGTATGTGGGTGTTTTGGCTACCTATGATTTTAATCGGATTTGAACCGCTAACAGTATTTAGCGTGGTTGCATTAAATTTGGCGTATCAATTTTTTGTACATACTCAAATAGTGGGTAAGTTAGGCTGGTTTGAAAAAGTATTTAATACGCCTTCGCATCACCGAGTTCATCACGCAATAAATACAGGCTACCTTGATAAAAACTTTGCAGGTGTACTTATTATTTGGGATAAGTTATTTGGCACCTTTGTAGAAGAAGATAAATCAAAGCCTTGTAAATACGGCATTATAGGGCAGCTTAATAGCAATAACCCAGTCGTTATTACGTTTCATCAGTGGGAGCACTTATTGAAAAGTGTTTATAAGGCATCGGGAATAAAAGCTAAATGTAGAGTGCTATTTGGCTACCCTACAAGTAGCATTAAATATAAATAATATTGAAAAAGTTAAAAGTAAAACTGCATAGCTAAACTCATTGATGAATTATGGCTATGCCATTGAGCATGCTGTACTTTGCTGCGCAGCGATACATTGCGAGAAACAGCGTAATTCCATGTTATAGCTATTTCGCTGTGCTTACTTGCTGCGTTATCAGTTAGCCATAATATATTGCCAGTTAAAGCGAGTTTATGGTTATTGTTTATTTGCCAAATTACACCGGCTTCGCTGCCTATTCCAGTACTAAGTCGGTCGGTTATATCGCCTGTATTTAGCTCAAATTGACCAAGAATATAGCCGTGTAGATTATTAGGATCGCCATAAGATTTACCATAACCTCCTTTTGTAAAAAAGCGGCCTAAACGTTTATTGTCACTTGGTTGTCGGTCAAAGCCCATTTTAAAGTTCCACGACCAGCTATCAAATACGCGGTTATCGGGTGCAAGCGACATAGCATCTAATAAGTAAAAATGTTCAATATCTGCATTTCCTTCGTCAGTAATAGCGGCTTCCAAATCAAAAAAACTAATTTGTGCACCCGCTATAAAACCTTCAGGCCTATCTAGTAAGTCATGATACGCAAGCCTATAACCAAAATTTGTAAGGTTTGCTTGGTTATTATTTTGTACCCTACCTAGCGTTACTTTAGAAGAGCCATGACCTTGCTCTGGAGAAGCAATAGGACGACTTGGCTTAGTAAATGGCGAAGCTACTTTATATTTGCTGCGCATTAGTAGTAGCTTAGTTAGTCGCGGGGCAATTTCTTCACGCTTTAATGCTTTATCGTAAAATTCAAAATTTAACCATTCATACGCCATTTCTAATATTGCGACTAATTGCGACTGTGAGTAATTACGAGTATTGAGGGAGCCACCTTGTATTAACTCTCTTGCATCATCAAGTTGTTCGTTAGTCATTTGAGTAGAGTAATGGTAAAGCTTAGTGCCAAAAGCAGGGCGGTAATTAGGTGATTGTAGTAAGTTGTTATTTCTTAGTACTGCAACGGTATCTGATGGAATAGCTTGCATATTAAATGACGATGTTAAATCAAGGTCCTCTTGTGCGAGTTGTAATAATGCAAGTAATTGGTAAGAGCAGTTTTCATCAATAAAAAAGTAATCAAATGTAGCTGATTGTAGCTCCCATAAGTGCAATAAAATAAGCTCTACCTGTAGCTCAGATAAATTAAGTTTGTATTCCCAAATATCACGAGATTCTAAATCATTATATTCGCGTACTTTTTTATAGTACGGCATAAGCGAAAACTTACCTGGGTAGCTGCCAATCAGGCCTTTTAGTGCGTACATAGCTGCATTGTCTGAGCCGTCTGGTTCTGCTGCAAAATTAACCGCAAATGCGAGCAACTCTTTATGGCGAGTCTGATCTTTTGCATCAATACGAAGTAAGGTGTGACCAAACATTGATGATGGGCTATTCATAAATGCAGTAGGAAAAACTAACGTAACCCCTTTTGGGTTTATTATTTTTTGCCACGTTTGAAGCTCTGGGCAATTAAGCGCGGGCCAGTTATTTTTAATTTTTGTTTTTAGCCATTTATAGCGTGCTGGAAACCGACAGCGAGATTGTGTTGTTTTTGGGTCAGTATTTTTACCACTAAATGCGGCTATAGTGGCTTCAAGTTCGTCCAGTGGACTCGTTTTACCTATAGGAGATAAAAAAAACTCAGCCCTATCTACTTCACTTTTCCAACCACCTAATGTGGCCCCACGGTAATGACCTAATTTGAGCCAGTAAGGGTCGGTTGCTAAGGTGTCATTTTTAAAACTTTGAGCGTTTACGTAAGTACTAAACAGCGCAATTGATAAAACAAAGAATATTTTTTTCATAATCACTAAACAATAAAAGCCGCTAGAGAAATACTCCAGCGGCTTTATTTATACGTATAAAACCGGCTAATTTAGCTGATTAAGAAAGAGTATAAGAAGCAAGTTGTGCGTTACTTGCAAGAACAGTGTTTAGGTTTTCTAAAACTGTTTGCGAAGTTACGTTTTCAGAAGTAAATACTGAAGAAAACTGTGCTTGAGCAAGCGCGTTGAATGCTGCTTTATCTTGATCTGCAACACCCCAAGCTTCAGCTAGAGTAGCTAAAGTTTCGCCTTCACCTTTTGACATATCACGAGCAAGTTGCTCCATGTTACCGTCAATGAATAAAGCAATTTTTTCTGAAGAAGTTACTGTACCAGTACCATCACAACCTAAAGTACCAAAAGTGATACCAAAAGTTTGGTTACCAGAAGTACCGTTTGTTGTAGCGCCTAAAATTTTAACGCCTTTACCTTGCTGACCTGCAAATAACATAGAACCAAGACCACAACCAATATCTTGGTCAGCCATTGCGTTTGAGAAAGGAAGTAAAGATAGAGCTGCTACTGCGATTAGTTTTTTCATTTTCATAAATCCATATATGATTGTCTTTATTTAGGGTAAATAAAGTTCGCGAAAGATTCTAACAGACTTGCAAAGAAAAAGAACAGCTTAAAACATGAATATTTTACACTCTAATTTTTCTACTATTTTAAAGCGAATGCTGGGAGAAACTAGACCAGTTCAATAATTTTTTATTGAACTGGTGGCGGCTTTTTACTTCTTGGGGCACCTAACAAAATACAGGTATGGCAAATACATACAGATAAAAATGCACTAATACCCAATGCACCGCCGTAGCCGTCAAGTTTTGGTACAAGATGCTCAAATAAGATTGAAAACAAAATAGATGAGCTTGCTACAGTATAAATACCAAATCGATGTGGGGCGCTCATACCTATAAATGTACCGCCAAAAAATACAATCGCGTATAAATCGGGGTTCAAATTTAAAGCGCTAAAAATTAAATAAGCAATAATAGAAAGTGAAGACGACGCTCTAACCCCGTCAAAGCGACTATGCTTAGCTAAATAAAATGTTAAAAAAGCCCCAAGCAGTACAAGTAATGGATATTCAATACTCATAATACTATTCCTCTGGCTAATACAAAAAGTGCCACACTTGCAAAGGCAACACTACCAAGCTTGCCACCAAAACCTGTAAACATATTCATAGTAAGCACATACAAACTTGAGCCAATAAGCGAAATAATAGCAATTTCCCAGTAACTGGTAATTAAATGAGTTGAACACATACCTGCAAAGCTACCAGCATAAATTGCAGCATACGGATGGTTTTTATAATGTGCAGGAAAAGGAATAAACGAGCCAATAAGTCCCGTTAGCGCAGCAGAAATCACTAAAGGTAATGCAAAAGTAGTGTGCATAGTAAAGCAAGCTACAAAGCCTAAAAAGAAAGTGATGAATTTTAAAAATAAGAATTTAATCATAGCGGCGCATTTTAAACTAATCCTTTTGCGCTTTCTAATACTCTCTAACAAATAAATGCTATAAGTAATTACAAACTTTAAAAGCGTGTTTTTTAAACGGCTTTTAGGTATTAAATATGCTTAATAGTGCCGCTGTTAATGTTCTATAAATCACAAGTTATGTATAATGGCGATAATTTAATGTATTAAAGTGTTAACCAAGGGTTATTTATGTCTAACTGTTTGCATCTGGCTATTCCGGCTGGCGATTTAAAAGTGGCTAAAGCGTTTTATTGTGACGTACTAGGCTGTAAAACGGGTAACAGTGAAGAAGGTCGCTGGGTAGATATAGATTTTTGGGGTAATGAACTTACCTTGCACCAGAGTGTTGAGCGCTTACCAACAGTTCGCCATGATGTAGATATGGGAGCTGTGGCAGTACCTCACTTTGGGATTCACCTCTCTGAAGATGAATTTAACGGGTTAAAAACACGTATTGAAGATGCGGGTATTGAATACCTAGATAAACCATACCGCCGTTTTATTGGTGATGAGTTTGAGCAAGAAACGTTTTTTATTGAAGATCCAAATGGCAATGTGCTTGAAATGAAAACCATGGTAAATCCAGAGGTTTTATTTAAAAAAGTATAAATGCTGTTGTTTAAGTTAAGCTAAAAAACCACTTTAATAAGTGGTTTTTTATAACTATTAATCAGTGTTTTGATAAATTAGTTAATATTTACAGGTAAAAAAATTACGCTACATACATGATTTTTATTCACTCTACAATGTAGGTATAGACACGTAGACTTAATTTAAACTCTCATACTTTATTGTTATTTATGCTGCTTAAACTCATAATTGCACCTTTGCTTATTTTACTAATAACATTCGCCCAAAAACGCTTTGGTAGTTTTGTTAGCAGCATAGTTCCTGGCTTGCCTATTACCTCTGGCCTATTTCTTATTTTATAGCATTAGAACAAGGTAAATTATTTGCAGCTAACTCAGCGGCGGCCTCTCTTTATGGTATGAGCGGTATAGGCTTATTTTGTTTTAGTTACTTGGTTGTTTCACGAAGATTTGGAATGCTTAAATCGCTTTTTACAGCGTTGAGTATTTGGTGTGTATTTAGCGTTATTACTTTATTTTTACCAGTGAATATTATTGTGGCGAGGGTGATTTCGCTTTGTATTTTACTCGGTTTAGCTATTATCTCTACAAGGCTAAATATATCAGTTGATGCAAAACCATTAAATGCCCGCTGGGAGCTTTTGGTAAAATGATATTAGTGACGGGCTTTATCGTGCTTGTTACGTTTATATCGCAGCATATAGGGTCTGCATGGAGCGGGTTAATATCTACCTTTCCGCTTATTTTAGCGGTAATGGGCAGTGTTGCCCATTTTAGTGACAAACAAGCCTCAACGTTTAAAATTCTTAATGGCGGTATTATTGGTTCATTAGGTGGATGTGTATTTTAGCCACTATATAAACCGTAAGCAGTTTGCTAAGCAGGCTACGGTTTTAAATACTTAAAGTTAGCTATCAACTAAAGTGAGCGGCTTTACTTTACGCTGTAGTTTTTCATGATACATAGCGGTGTCGCCGGCTTTTAAAATTTCGTCAATATTTTTAGGAGGCTCACTAAATACGCTGCTACCAATGCTTGCCTTTATAGCAATAGGTTGGTCGTTATGCGTGATGGCGAGTTTATCTAACTCTATTTTTAGATGGTGTGTTTTTGGGCTTACTTGCGCTTTGCTGTAAAAGTGGGCAAGTACTACAAATTCATCGCGCCTAAGCGGCCGACTGCATCGCTGGTGCGTACAATACTTTTTAAACTGGCGGCTACTTTACATAAAGCTTCATCGCCTACGGCATGCCCATAATTGTCGTTTATCTGTTTAAAGTCATCTAAATCTATATACATTAAACATAAAACTCCGCCTTTTTTTGCATGCAGCTCAATCAGCTCTGACGATTTTTTACCCCAGCCACGGCGGTTTAAAATGCCACAAAGGTGATCGTAATCGGCTTCGGTTTCGGCGCGTTTTTGTGCGATTCGCATACGGCTAATACGCCTAGAAACAGCTACTGCTAGTAAAAATGACTCCACAGCGAAAGCCAAAATAAATCCGTAACGTTGCATAAATGGGCTTTGATTAATAAGTAATACTCTAAATATCATGCTTACGAGCACCAAGCTCAATGCTACAAAAACAAGCGTTGCTTCGCGTATTCTTTTGCGAGCCTGTTGTGCCGCTAAAACAAAAATAACAGTCACAATAATTAATGAGCCGTAAGCCATGATGTTGCCAGCTATTTGCCAAATCAAAGTGTTACTGAACAATATTTTTATTAAAGAAAAGCACATAACAGTACCGGCCATAATTTTTTAAATCTTACTTGTTTTTGGCCATCTATTGTTTAGTTCAAGTAATGCGCACATAAACCATGTAGCACTGAGTACTGTTAAACCTAAGCTGAGTAAGTACAAATCAAATAGGAGTGATGAAACGTGGTCAGTTATAAATAAATAGAGTTGGCCTTCTTGAAGCAAAATAAAGCTGCCAATACAAAAAATATAAGCGCTGTATAGCTTAAATATCTTGTCGTGAAGCCTGTAGCCCATTATAAATACGTAAAAAATGAGTGTGATACACAGCCCATAAAAAGCACCCATAATGAGATTATGTTGCTGTGTTTCTTTAAAAAAACTTGTGTATTTTGCCACTTAAAGCGTGGTGTATAGTTAAGTTTTGACTCAACTGTAATAATGGCTGTAAAGTTTCCTGAGTCCATTAAAAATGCCACTTGTGCCGATTTTAATGGCTGCTTTATTACACCGTTTTGCTGCCATGTAAAATCATCAAGACCTGGGCGCAAAAACGAAAGTACGCCGCCACGCTTTAACAAGCAGTCAAGCTGAAATTGGTTTGTACCGCGTTTTGCCTGAAGTTCAGAAGTTGTATTAGGTTGTAAAGATGATGGAGGGGACTGACTATTTAAGGGGGTAATATCGCAAAAATCGCCTGCATTGCTATTAAATGCTATTAAATAAAAAAAAGAAATACATATTTAGCACCTCCGTGTAAAATATTAGGAACTGTATTTTTATGATGTTTTTTGTCAGCCATAAGCACTTCCAAGCTCAACTACATTTTTTTATACTAGCAGAGCCCACCTATTTAGCTATTAGTTAATTAGTTAAATTAACTGTGTAATTGAGTTAATACTTCGCTAGGTGTTTTATTAAAGTGGCGTTTAAATTCGCGGCTAAATTGCGATGGGCTGGTATAGCCAACCTTTAATGCAGCTTCGTTGGCTTTACTTCCACTAGTGGTTATAAGTTCTTTAGCCTTAGCTAAGCGTACTTTTTTTAAATACTGTAGAGGGGATTCAAACGTTACTTGCCTAAAAGCACGATGAAACGACGATACGCTCATGTTTACATCTTCAGCTAACCCTTCAACCGTAATTTGATTGGCATAACTACTGTGCATAGTTGAGAGCGTACGGGCGATACGTGCATAGTGGCCGTCGTGCATAGCAAGGCCAAATAAGGTATGTCCTTGGGGGCCGCAAAGTACACGGTATACTAATTCTTTTACTATATCTTCGCCAAATACTTGTGCTTCAAGTGGGTTATTTAACACGGTTAATAAACGCTTAGTTACCAGCTCCATCGCGTTATCGAGTTTAGCTGATTGCACGCCACTCATTTGCCCGCATGTTGGTGGCAGAGCAAATTGTTTATGCTCAGTCATTTGGTTAACGAGTTTGTGCAATAACGCAGGGTTAATATCAACAGCAATCCCAAGCACTGGTAAGTCGCCATCAGTAAAGGCTTCGCACTCTAGCGGTACAGGAACGCCCAATACTAAATAATCCCCCGCACCATATTGTATTTTATGATCTGTAAAATGAATTACTTTATGCCCTTGCCCGACCACAATAATCCCAGAGTTATAAATAAGCGGCTGTCGCGGCGAGCTTTTACTGGCGCGATGAAAATAGACTCCAGTAATAATGGTTTCCATCGTGCCTTCAAAATTGAGTAACTGATTGTGCTCTGCGTACTGCTGCAGCATATTGGCAATGGTGGGCATAAAAGCATCTTTACATGGCTGACTTTTACGTAAAATAACAATGTTGATAGTTTTAGGCAAGCTTTTGCGCGTTATTGGGCTTTTTTTATGTTTGTTTTGCCAGTAATATGCACTCATTGAAAATTTACTTAGTTAGTAACTAAGTAAGTTGAACCATATTTAATCGTCACCCTAGGATAAAATAATGAAATTTAGCTACGTAAATCCAACACTAATTCAATTTGGCCAACAACAAATAGCCTCACTAACTGATTTGATCGCAAAAGATCAAAAAGTACTAGTTGTGTACGGCGGCGGATCAATTAAAAAGAACGGCGTATACGACCAAGTTGCAGCAGCACTTGAAGGTTTTGATTGGGTAGAGTTTTCGGGCGTTGGCGCTAACCCAACAATTGAAGTACTAGATCAAGCAGTAAAAATCTGTAAAGAACAAGACATCGACTTTGTACTAGGTGTTGGCGGCGGCTCAGTAATTGACGGCGTTAAATACATTGCAGCTTCAGCAGTATACGATGGCGAAGGTTGGGATATTCCTACTGGTAAGCATAAAGTAACTAGCGCATTACCAATTGGTGCAGTACTTACATTACCAGCTACTGGCTCAGAGTCTAACCAAGGCTCAGTAGTAAGCAAAGCTGCTACAAAACAAAAACTCCCGTTTATGTCACCAGCAGTACAACCTAAATTTGCGATTATGGACCCTGATGTAATGAAAACATTACCACAGCGTCAACTTGTAAATGGTTTAGTAGACGCATGGGTGCATACCTGTGAGCAGTACTTAACGTTCCCTGAAGGTGCATTAGTACAAGATGGTTACGCTGAAGCATTGCTTAAAGCACTTAAAGTACTTGGCGATAACTTTGAAAACCAAGATGACGCATGGCGTGCAAATCTTATGTGGTCAGCGAATCAAGCATTAAACGGTTTGATTGGTTCTGGCGTATCGCAAGATTGGGCAACCCACATGATTGGTCACGAGCTTACAGCTGCATACGGTGTTGACCATGCGCGTTCGCTTGCAATAGTTCAGCCTTCTTTACTACGCAATCAATTTGCAGTTAAAAAAGCAAAACTTGAGCAAATGGGTAAAAACGTATTTGGCCTTGCACAATCAGACGATTTAGCAGAGCTAACGATTCAAGCAATTGAAGCGTTTTACCATAGCCTTGATGTAGCTACGCAGCTTACTGAACATGGTGAAGATAAAGCAGCAGCCATTGACAATATTATTGGCAAGCTTGAAGTGCATGGCATGCTTGCCCTTGGTGAAAACCAAGCAATCACGCTAATACAAAGTCGTGAAATTTTAGAACAAGCAGTCGCTTAATTTAAAGTGCTATTAATAAAAACCGCTAGCCTTGCAGGTTAGCGGTTTTTTTATATATATTAACTATTTAATTCTTTTATTATTTGGCAGTCGTTTATAGTATTTGCGGTGCAGTTAGTTAATAAGCTGGCTAACGATACCTCGAGCTTTTTAAGTTCTTTTTGTGCCGCTCGTACTTTAATTAATTGGTTTTCGATAATATCGTCAACCTCAACACACGATTTATCGCCGTATGATTGCGCAACAAGTAGAGTTTTAATATCGTCTATTGGAATTTGTAAATCGCGACAGCGTCGAATAAAAATAAGACGCTCTGTATCAGCTTGGGTGTAGGTTCTGTATCCATTGCTAGCACGTTTTGGGGCTGGAATAAGGTTTATTTGTTCGTAATAGCGAATTGTTTTTGCGTTAAGATTAACTAAATTCGAGAGTTGTTTAATTTGCATATTGACCTTCCAGTAACTAGAAGGTTTATTATGAAGTTTGTTCCCGTTATACTCAAGCTTTAAAGAGATGTAACTTTTTGAATTTAATAGGTAGGCAATGTATTCAAAGCGTTTTTTAATAGTGATACTTTTAGTACTTGTACACAGCTTTATTAGCTGTGATGGTGCTGCGTATCATTTACAAGAAGACGTGGATCACATAACCAGCGCGCAGTTACAAAGTAATATAACTGCCGATGGTAGCC
>NZ_AUTL01000228.1:0-15901 GCF_000498015.1 Pseudoalteromonas sp. TAE79 | reverse complement strand
AAGCCTCTGCCGAAATTCATGCCCACCAACATTGTCATAGTGGCTATTACAGTACAGTAAATCATTCAATCAGCCCTGAGCAGAGTAACCCCGCGTTACCTGTACGCTATTGTGGATTAATTTATCCACCTATGTCGCGCCCTCCAATTTATCTTAGCTAGTTTTAATTTACCTTAATAAAATATGGTGCATTTTACTGCCTGCGTTTAGACGCTATTTAGGCTTTGTTATATGCATATTTAGGTTGCTTACAAATTTATATTACGCTTTTTAATTTTAAATTATTTTGTAAGTTAACCCTGTTTGTTAAACAACGGACAAGCTATATGAATAAAAAACCCATTATGCTGGTGGCACTACTTTGCGTGCTGCCGGTATTTAATGCGCTGGCTAAAGTTAGTGCGAGTGAAAACATACTCACGCTTAAGCAAGCATTGAGTAATACCGAACAACAAAATCCGATATTAAAACGCTACCCTTATCATCAAAAAATATTGAGCGCACTTAAATCTCAAGCCACACTTTCACCAAACCCTGTGCTTAGTGTTGCAGTTGAAAATGTGTTAGGCACCAATGATGCGCGTGGCGTAAAAGGCGCTGAAATAACGCTCGGGCTTAGCCAACTTATTGAGTTGGGCGATAAACGCCAAAGTCGAGTAGGTTTTGCTACTGCAAATATTAAAGCGCAGGCTATACAGTATCAAAATACTCGTTTAGCGTTATTAGCTACTACCGCAGAGCGTTATTATAGCGCACTTAAATTTCAAACCTTATTGGCATTAAATGGTGAGCGAAAAAGCGTTGTAACACAGGCGCTCAAAACAATTGAGCAAAGAGCGAATGCTGGAGCTGTATCGCAAGCCGATGTAAGTCGTATGCGTTATGCACTTAGCCAAGTAGAGCTTGAGCAGGTAAAGCTAACAAGTGAGTTTGAGCGCGCGCGTTTATTACTTAGTGAACTTTGGGTTGATGAGCAAAGTAGTGCACTTTTAGCGGGCAATATTAACGTCATCACACCACTTAAATCACAGCAAGCGCTTTTAGATGCGGTAAATTTAGCACCTGAATTTGCCTTACTACAGCAGCAATATATACAGCAAACGGCTAACTTAGCGCTGCAAAAAGCCAATGGGCAAAGTGATATAAATGTTGGTGGTGGTGTGCGCTATAACCAACAAAGTGATTCGAGTTCTTTGTTGTTTTCGTTTTCTATGCCACTGCAAATCAGTAATGCTAATAGCGGTAATATTGCTGCAGCAGCAAGTGAACTTGCGCTTTTAAACCAGCAGCAAGGGCAGTTGCGAGTTCAGTTACGCCAGCAAGTACGTACTCTGTATGCTTATTATCAAGGGGTAGCAAATCAAGCTACGTTATTAAATAAGCAAATAATTCCTCAGACACAAACATTGATTGAGCAAAGCTTAAACAGCTATAAAGGCGGGCAAATTTCGGTGTTGCAGCTGCTCGATGCCCAACAAGCACACTTTGACTCTAAACGTGCACTCATTGCAACCCACGCAGAGCTGTACCAAGTGCTACTTACCCTTGAGCGTTTAACTGGCCAATCTTTAATTGAGACTTACCAATCATGAATAAAAATATAATTGCATTATTAGTATCACTTTCACTTGCTGGCAGCGTGTTAAGCACCAGTGTACTTGCATCAGCAGAGCATGGAGAAACTGAGCAACAAGAGCAAAAGCAAGGTCCACACGGTGGTTTTTTATTAACTGATCCTAAGTTAAACCTTGAGCTTAAATTACAAGAGTTTGCCGGTAATGTTGAGCTGCGTATATACGGTTACAAGCAAAGTAAGCCAATTGATATAAACGATTTAAATATAACAATGAGTTTAAAACGATTAGTTGAAGCCCCGCAAAATATACAGTTCACAACTGAGGGCGACTACCTCGTAAGTACGCAATCAATTAACGAACCGCATTCATTTGTACTTGCCGTTACTGCTAATTATAAAGGCGAGAGTATTAGCTACGACTACGAGCAACACGAAGGACGAACCACGCTAACAGAGCGAGCTATTGAGCGCGCAGGCATTAAAACCGAGCTTGCACAAAGTGGTGAAGTTGATATTACCGATACGCTTTTTGGCGTTATTGCACCAACGCAGCACGGCACAGTAGAAGTAATGGCGCCATATACAGGATTGATCAGCGATATTTTTGTAAGTATTGGGCAAAGTGTTAAAAAAGGCGAGGCGCTTGTAAGTATCACTAACCGCGAAACACTGCAAAACTACACCATTAAAAGCTCAATTAGCGGCGTTGTAACCGAGCAATATTTAAAGCGTGGTGAGCTTGCAAACACCAGCGCACTTATGCAAGTAGCTAACCTTGATAAAGTATGGGTTGAGCTGTCGGCTTTTCCTGAAAACATTGAAAAGCTAGCCATAGGGCAAAGCGCTAAAGTGTACGACTTACATCACCATTTAAACACACAAGGCAAAGTGTTTTTTATAGCACCAATGATGACCGGTGGACACATAGCGCGAGCACGTATAGAGCTTAATAACCCAGACGGGCATTGGCGCCCAGGCATGCACGTAAACAGCGATGTAAGTGTGGCTAAAATAAATGCCAGTGTGCGTGTAAAACCACAAGCTATTCAAGAGTTTAACGGCAAGCCAAGTGTGTTTGTTCGCAAAAGTAATATGTTTGAAGTGCGCCCCGTTACCTTAGGTGCAAAAAATAGCGAATGGGTAGAAGTACTTACAGGTTTAAGCCCCGGTAGCGAATACGTAACAGACAATAGTTATGTAATTAAAGCCGATATTTTAAAAAGCGGCGCAAGCCACGCTCACTAGGAGGCACCATGATTAATTGGATAGTTTCTTTTGCGGTTAAACGCCGCATGCTGGTGCTTGCGCTCACATTTTTATTTGCTGGATTTGGTGTATACAACATTCAAAACTTAGCGGTAGACGCAGTACCCGATATAACTAACGTGCAAGTACAAATTAATACCAAAGCACAGGGCTTTACGCCATTAGAGGTAGAGCAACGCATTACCTATTTGGTAGAAACCGCCATGGCGGGCATACCTAAGCTTGATTACACCCGCTCGCTTTCGCGTTATGGATTGTCGCAAGTAACAGTAATTTTTAATGAAGGCACAGATATTTATTGGGCGCGTCAGCAAATTGGTGAGCGTATTCAAAGTATTCGCTCCGACCTGCCTAATAACGTAGAGCCAAACTTGGGTCCTATTGCCAGTGGTTTAGGCGAAATATTTACTTATAGTGTGCACGCCGCGCCTAACGCGTTAAAAGACGATGGCACGCCTTACAACGCCGAAGACTTACGTACTTTGCAAGATTGGGTTATTCGTCCGCAGCTTTTAAAAGTAAAAGGCGTAACCGAAATAAACAGTCAAGGTGGTTTTGAGCGTCAATATCAAGTAGCGCCAGTACCCGAAAAACTCATTGCCTATAAGCTTACTATTAGCGATGTGATTAGTGCACTTGAGGTTAATAACAGTAACCGAGGTGCTGGCTATATTGAGCGCTTTGATGGGCAATATTTAGTACGCTCGCCAGGGCAACTTAAAACGGTAGAAGACATAGCCAATACCGTTATTGCTAAGCGCGATGATGCACCTGTACGCATTAAAGATGTGGCTAACGTGCATTTAGGGAAAGAGCTTAGAACCGGCGCAGCTACGTATAACGGTGAAGAAACCGTGCTCGGCAGTGCCATGATGCTAATTGGCGAAAACAGCCGGGTAGTGGCAAAAGCCATGGCTGATAAGTTAGTTGATGTACAAAAGAGCTTACCCGCAGGCGTTATTGTTGAAGCGGTTTACGACCGTACTACTCTTGTAGATAAAACCATAGCAACGGTGCAAACCAACCTGTTTGAAGGTGCCGTTTTAGTGATAGTTATTTTGCTATTACTACTGGGGAATGTAACAGGCGCACTTATTACGGCAATGGTAATTCCGCTAAGTATGTTGTTTGCCATTACAGGCATGGTGGGTAATCGCGTATCGGGTAACTTAATGAGCCTAGGTGCAATCGACTTTGGTTTAATTGTTGATGGCGCTGTAATTGTAGTCGAAAACTGCCTGCGCCAACTCGGTGTGGCTCAGCATAAACATGGCAGGCTACTTACCTTAAACGAGCGTTTAAATGTAGTGACTGCAGCCACCAAAGAGGTATTTACACCGGCTGTATTTGGTATTGTAATTATTATGCTGGTTTACTTGCCTTTATTTGCACTAAGCGGCGTTGAGGGCAAAATGTTTCAGCCAATGGCATTTACCGTTGTAGCCGCACTAGTTGGCGCACTTATTTTTGCCGTTACCTTTGTACCTGCCGCTATTGCGGTATTCGTACGTGGCAAGGTGAGTGAAACCGAAAACGCAGTTATGCGCGGCGTTAAAAAAGTGTATAAACCATTACTAGGTATATCGCTTAAATTACCGTGGCTTATGGTGGGTATTGCCACTGTATTAGTATTAGTGCTTGGTTTTAAAGTTAAAAATATGGGCGCAGAATTTTTACCGCAACTAGATGAGGGCGATATTGCTATGCATGCGCTGCGCATTACTGGCACCGGTATTGAGCAATCGGTACAAATGCAAAAAGAGCTTGAACAAGCCATTTTAAAGCAACCCGAAGTCGCTAACGTGTTTTCAAAAATTGGTACTGCTGACGTAGCAAGTGACCCTATGCCGCCAAGCGTAGCCGATACTTTTTTAATGTTAAAACCTCAAGAGCAATGGCCAAATCCTAAATTAACTAAAGAAGAGTTGGTTAAACAAATTCGTACTCGTGTTAATGATGTGCCCGGTAATAATTACGAATTTACACAGCCAATAGAAATGCGCTTTAACGAGTTAATTGCAGGTGTACGCGCCGATGTAGCACTGCGTATTTACGGTGACGACTTAAGTGTACTTAAAGAGTTTGGCGAAAAAGCGACAGGCTTAATGCGTAATGTTGCAGGTGCTACCGATGTACGTTTAGAGCAAATGGAAGGGCTGCCAACGCTTTCTGTAACGCCAATGCGCGACCACATGGCGTTATTAGGTTTAAGCGTAAACGATATTCAACAAACACTTGCCGCCGCTGTTGGTGGGGTGCAAACAGGGCTAATTTACGAAGGCGATAAACGTTTTTCGTTATTGGTGCGTCTAGATAAACGTTGGTCGAGTGATGTATCAGCACTTGCCCGTTTACCTGTTTCTTTGCCACAAAATAGTAACCCAGAACTTGCATTTGTGCCGCTAGGCGAAGTGGCAACTATCAGTATTGAAAAAGGCCCTAACCAAATAAACCGCGAAAGTGGTAAGCGTAATGTAGTGGTAACCGCTAATGTAGAGGGGCGCGATTTAGCAAGCTTTGTAAGTGATGCGCAAGCGAGCATGAATGAATCACTTAACTTACCAAGTGGCTATTGGCTTGAATATGGCGGCACGTTTGAGCAGCTACAATCGGCAAGTAAGCGGTTATCATTAGTTGTGCCGGTCACTTTACTGCTTATATTTGGCTTACTTTATAGCGCCTTTGGATCGCTTCGTGATTCATTAATTATATTTAGTGGTGTGCCACTGGCATTAACGGGTGGTGTACTTGCGTTATTGCTGCGCGATATGCCGCTTTCAATCTCAGCGGGTGTTGGCTTTATAGCCTTAAGTGGTGTAGCGGTATTAAACGGCGTGGTTATGCTGTCGTTTATTAAGCAGTTACGAAGCGATGGTTTAAGTTTGTTTGATGCAATTCACAGCGGCGCATTACAGCGCCTGCGCCCAGTACTGATGACGGCGCTGGTGGCAAGTTTAGGCTTTATACCTATGGCGCTTAATTCGGGGACGGGTTCTGAGGTGCAAAAACCTTTAGCAACGGTTGTGGTTGGCGGAATTATTTCATCAACTCTACTAACACTATTAATATTGCCTGCGCTTTATAAGTTAGTGCATTCTAAATTTACTAAAAAAGCAAAAGCTGAGTTAGCTTAAGTACTCGCTATTTAAAGCTTGATCAAAAGAGCAGCTGTATTTACAGCTGCTCTTTTTGAGTATTATTTAGTAAAAATACTACATTAATTATATTGAAAAAGATTATCCCAGCGCTCATCCAAAATGGTTTTTGCGTGTTCTAAACTCAGCGCGCTATACACTTCATTACCTTCTATTTCGTTACTACACGTTACCAAACGCATACGTACCAGCTTTTCAAGCGCGTCGCTAATTTCAAAATCAAGAACGCACTGGTATTTGCTTTTAAACCAATGCTCTATTTGCTCATCAAGCATTTGTGCGCTTAATCCGCTTTCAGATTTTAGTAAAAAGGTATACGCCAGCAAGGCTTCTTTTATGTCTTCTTCTTCGGCGGCATCAATAAGCGTGTGAAATACGCCCGCGTTGTTATCGAGGTTTTTAAAGTAGAGGTTATCGCTTAGGGCTTTCATAAATTTTATTTTGCGGTTTTTAAACTTACTCCATTCTTTAAAAATAAAGCTGCCAAACACGCCCATACCGATAGCAAAGGTAATAAAGTGTTGTTGGGTCATTTCTACAGCTTCACTTCTAAAACCACCCCAAAAAGCAAACAGAGCAAGCAATAATACGATTGATGCGCCCAATTTAGTAATAAGTACCACCGCACCGCCAACTAAAGCAGACGATCCAATAATGACCTTATCGATAGGGCGCATGCGTACTTCGCTATTAGGAAATAGCATTTCGAGATCGGCCTTAGGCACATTTTGAAACAACTTTACTATGGTTGAGCTTGGCTCAAATCCCAGTGGCGTTTTGTTTTTAGCTTCAAAATAAGCGCTATCTTTAAAGCGAATAAACACCGCAACACGATCGTAATTAGTAAAATGCAGCGGCTTTTTACGCAAGCCCCAAAAGCTGGTAATCGTTTCAGTGAGCTGCGACTCGCCACGGCGATAAAATACCACTTCTTCAAAGTCGTCAAATTCAACTTCAAGGCGCACCTTAAATAGTGATTCTTCGTTTAATGCGTCTTGTAAGTCTTCATTGGTGATTACTTCAAAATTAGCGGCGTTAAGTACCTTGGCAAAGTCTTTAGCAAACTCACGTTGGCACTGTGCTTTTTGTTCTGCCGATACTGGCGCTAACGATCGCGTGTCACTGTTGGGATCAAAAGGGGCGTAGTTGTTTTTAAGTGACTCAAGTACCGTATGGTAATCGTAATGAATAAGGCTAGCTAGTAAATCACAAAACTGTTTAAACGATGTTTGTTGTGTGCTGTTATTGAGCTCTTCGCTACACATATCAACAATATCTTGCTTTCTAAAGGGAATAAAACGCGCACTTTGCATAAATTAATAACTACTGTGATAGGGAATCTAACTACATGGGCACATAATAAAATATTATTATAGATATTACTAATTTGTTAACGTATTAGAACCTGATAAATTTAGTACACTGTTTTCAGCGTGTATTAACCTAAATATGTAATTATTAGCTCATTGAATACTCTTGTTCTTATTTATAAGTGAAAAGGATTTACTATGGCCATTCAAAAAAAGCTAAAAGAAAAAACACGTAATTTTATTGATTCTAAGCATATGCTTAGCGGTATTACAGTGGCGTCGTTTTTAGAGTCAACCATAGTGCCTATTCCACTTGAGGCTGTATTAGTACCGCTAATGCAAGCTCGTAGAGAGAAGCTATGGCTTATCGCGTTAATGGCGACTTTAGGTTGCATAGTGGGTGCATTGTTTGGCTATGCGTTGGGTTATTATTTATTTGATGCGGTTGGTGATTGGATTATTAATACGTTTTCGAGCCCTGAGCAATTTGAAAACGTTAAGCAGCAAATGCAAGACCAAGGTTTTTGGTTTGTTATAACGCTTGGCATTGTGCCAATTCCGTTTCAAATAGCGATGCTTGCAGCAGGCGCGACTAAGTACTCTATTTGGCTATTTTTATTGGCTTCGGGTATCGCGCGTTCTATTCGTTACTTTGGCTTGGCCATTATTGTTTATTATGCAGGTAATGAAGCAGAGCGAATCATTAGCAAACATAAAACGAAGGCTATGATTGGCATTACTATTTTAGTGTTGGGATTGTGGGGACTTAGTACCGTAGTTTAAGTATAAATTTGGGGGTTATTGTGGGTTTTATCTTCGCGAGGGTTTTTATTATTGTGCTATAGTTTTTAAATGAAGTACTGAAAAACCTAGCAATTAATATGATTGAAACTGTAAAACTTACCGTTAAACTTTCTAATTTTTATAAAATGCCTTTGATCAATAAAGTTTTAAGTTTAGCTTTATTGATCTATATTGCTATTTTTTCAGCCTACTCCCTAACTAACTTCCCTCCCTTGCAAGTTCAAAATAATGTTTACGGTTTTACTACCGATTTTATTAATTTAATTGTACTTGTATTTTTATTTTGGATGGTCCAATGTTCTGAACTATCTAAGCAGGCATATATTTTTTCTAGTTTAGGTTTATTACTTTGGAGTATTGGAGCTACTGCTGATGTACTAGATGAGTTAGTTGTGCAGCCTTACTGGGTAAGTATTTATTTTGAAGACTTATGCAGAACCAGCGGCATGCTTTTAACTTCCTATGGTTTATTTAAAACGATGCGCTTTGTACAAAGTATCAATAACCGATTAGCACGTGAGCTAATTATTGACGATTTAACTAAGGTGCATAACAGACGTTATTTTTATCAGCACGCTAAAGATGCTCAGCTCTCACCTTTCGTTATTTTAATTATCGATATAGACCACTTTAAAGCAATTAATGATGAATTTGGTCATGATGTAGGTGATGTAGTGCTTAAAGAACTAGCAACTAAATACGACAATGCTTTTACGTATAAAAACAAATTTGCTCGCCTTGGCGGTGAAGAGTTTGGCGGCTACTTGCCTACAAATAATATGATGCAAGCGTGTGATTTTTCAAAACAATTAATTACCATTGCGCACACCATAAATGTTCAAAATTCTCGCCACTTAACAGTAAGCATAGGTGTTGCAATGCAAACGCCTAATGAGCCTTTAGATAAAGTAATGAAACGCGCTGACCAAGCTTTATATTTAGCTAAAAAGAATGGTCGAGATCGTTTTGAAGTTGCCCCGTAAGCGTTTTTAATTATATAAAAACACGTCCTTATTGTTTGCACATTTACTACACTTTTTAACGTTTTCGTAAGGAAATGTCAGTGAGGGTAATGCTTTGTAAATCATGAAATTAAAATAGAATGTTTGGGTCATAATGGAGATATTAATAATAAGGAATAACCTTAATGACCAACTCCCTTTTAAAAGCTGCATTACCCTTAAGTCTAATTACTATTTTGTCGGGCTGTGGCTCTGATGATAGCTCAAGCTCTACAGGTTACATCCAATTGTATAACGGCTCTTACAATAGCCCATACACGCGTTTGTTTGTTGAAGAAACAGAGCGTTCAGGCGCTGATTTTGCCGATGTAACTACTCGCCATAACTACAGTACAGGTACTTATGATGTAAGTTTTGAATACCTAGATGCTAACGACAGCTATATAACAATTAGCGACCAAGAAATTTCTATTAAAGGTGACAAAACACAGTTAGTAGTAATGAGCGGCAACTTCGATGAACCTACATTTACAGAGCTTAGCGTACCTATCACAAGCGATACGGGTGAGTTTAACTTAGGGTTTTATAATATTGCAGGGGAAGACACTAACTACGATATTTACTTAGCAACTGATGATGGCGTATTTGAAAGCGCGACACTTTTTTCATCGGCTCAATATTTAAGTGAGTTAGACCTGCAAAGCATTGATGAAGGTTATTACACTATTTATATAACTCAAGCGGGCAGCAGTGATGTTGTGTACGAGTCGTCATCTGTTTATTTATACGACGAAGCAAGCTATGTAGCAATGATCCGCCCAAGTTATGCAACAGAAGAAGGCGGTATTACGCTTGATGTAGTAACCGATAATAATTACGTTACTGAGCTTAAGCACCAATCTGCGTTGGGGCAATTACGTTTTATAAATACGATTGATGACTACTCGCCAGTTAGCTTTTCGGCTACACGTGGCACAACTGTAAATACAACAAATACAGTCGCTAGTGATTCGTATACAGACTATGTTGAACTTTCGCCTAATAGTTACAGTGTAGCGATGTACGACGAAGAAGGCACAAAGCTTGCCGATAACTTTTTAATGACGCTAGAGCGTGAGCAAAGTGCGGTGGGGATTTTTTATAACGACGTTGATAACGGTCTACGTATGATGAGCGTTGAAGAAAACCTAACGCCAAGTAGTTACAGCCATACGGTATCGGTTGTAAACCTAATTGAAAGCTACGCAGGACAATCGGTTTCAGATGTTGATGTGTACTTTACACTTAACGGCGAAACGGTAGATGACACCAGTAACGTAGTTGATGGTTTAGATAGATACGATCAAGAAGAGCAAGTTGTAGATAACGAAATTTACACTGTTTATGCTGTATATGAAGACAACGGTCAGCAAATTGTGCTTATTCAACAAAGCGATATGGACTTTACACAAGAGGGTAATTACATATTGATTTTAGAGCATGATGAAACAACAAGCTCAGGTTATAAAATGACCCTAGAGCGCACTATCACTGATAGTGTTGAATAACCCTAAATATATTAAGTAGCGTAAAGCCTAAGTACTTTAAGTGCTTAGGCTTTTTTATCGAACAAAATTTACCTACTTATTAATAATTAGGTACACTCAGGGCATAATAATTAATAAGAGTGTGCCATGGATGATTTAGTTGGGTTAGCCGTTATAGTAATACTGGTTGTAGTTGCCGGTGCTATTTGCGGCTTAATAGCGCTAGTGCAGTTAAATGGATTAAAACAAGAAGTTGCTGTTTTGAGGGCCAAAGTAACACACTTACAAACACATAAACCGATATCGCAAAGTGAACCTCAAAGCGAAGCATCTACTGCTCAGGCAGCGCTTTCAAGGTCTGAGCCAATCGCTTATAAAGCACGGTCAAGCTTAACGCCCCAAAGCGTGTCACCATCTGTAATAAATCAGCCATCAGCACCTCCTAAAAAAGCCAAACCAGCTAAAGCATCAGCCATAGAATTACTCTTTAATAAACTACGCGCAGGGTTTGAAGAGAACTGGATGACCTGGATAGGCGCAATAGCGCTTGCGTTTGGGGGTATATTTTTAGCTAAATACAGCCTAGAAGCGGGATTACTCTCGCCAGTAATGAGGTTGAGTTTAGGTGGCTTATTTGGGCTTAGCTTAATTGCAGCCGCGGCTTATTTACATCATAAACGCATTGTATTTGAAGGCTTTAATAATTACATACCCGCAGCGCTTGCAAGCGGCGGGTTTATTACCTGTTTTGCTTTAACGCTTTTGGCTTACAGTAGCTACGATATGCTTAGTCCTACCGTGGCATTTTTTGCACTGGCAGTTATTGCGATTAGTGCAAGTGCGATGGCGCTTAGGTTGGGCCCATTATTGGCTGTATTAGGTATTATTGGCGCTTATAGTGTACCAATATGGGTTAGCACTGGCAGTGGTAACTTGTTTGCATTATTTATGTATGTTGGCTTTGTAAGTTTGTCGGCTGCGTTAGTTGCACATAAAGTACAGCGAGCTTGGTTGTGGTATTTATTATGGGCGGGGCACATTGGCTGGTATTTAGTTGGTTTTACGCTACTTAAAGTTAATACCGTTTGGTTAATGGGGACGTTTGCTTTACTTAGTATTATAGGGTTAATTGCTATACCGCGATTGGGCTTAAAATTGAGTGTTATTGAGCACCGCCCGCACAGTTTTAAACGTTTAATTAAAGTGCTTCCTGATCATGCATTATTACTCGCTTTTATAGCGCCCTTAATATTTACCATGTTAATAAGTCACTTCAATATGCAGTGGCAAACAATTGGCGTGTTAAGTATTGTATTGGTGTTGTTTTTAGTACTTAAAAATAGCCGCTGGGATATTTGGCAGGGCGTAGCGTTAGTTATTTCAACGCTATTCGTGATAGGCGCTGAACGCACGCATCTTTCGCCAAACCTATTTGATGACGCACTCTTTATATTCAAAAATGAGTATGGTTTGGGGTTATTACTCGGATTGTTACTTACCGCTTTTGGGCTCTATTACGGCAAAAAACAGATTAAGCGTTTAGCGTTTCATATTACGGGGGCATTTAGTGCATTTGTAATGATAGCTACTTTATATACGCTTATTCCTAATTCTGCGTTAAGTACTGCATATCCACTTTGGGCCGTTGTATTGTTTGTAGTGGCGGCTATTTTAATAAAGCTCGCGCAGCATAATACAACGCTATTTCAGCGTTTTACTTATTGGGTAGGCGCTAATGCCAATATTACGTTAGCAATTACCATGCTACTAAGTGACAGCGGTTTAACTATTGCACTTGCTGTACAAGTATTACTTATAAGCGTACTAATTAAACGCTATAGCGTGCCTATGCCGCATTGGCCTATAAAAGCCTTAGTTGCTGCGTTATTACTGCGCCTTACGCTTTCACCTTGGACGCCAAGCTACGATGCGCTAACCGTATTTGGTTTGCATTGGAGTATTGTGGTTTATCCGTTATGTATTGCGTTATTTTTTGCCGCAGCTAAGTGCTTTGATTCATCAAAACTTAAAATATGGCTGGAAGGTGCGGCGCTTCATTGTTTAGCGCTTTTTATTACCACCGAAACAAGTTATCAGCTAGTAGGGCATTATCCGCAATTTGATTCACTTAACTTTTACGAACAAATACTCCTTACCTGTAACTGGCTGGCATTAGGGTGCGTGTACTTACACAGAGCAAAACTTGCCGGTACTTTAGCTAAGTTATACCAAGTGGCGGGCTTTGCACTTGCGGGGTTAGCAGGGCTTTTTGCTATTAAAACACTGCTTGACGACAACCCATTATTTGAATCACTTTACATAGGTGAGCTGCCAATATTTAACTGGTTATTACTATTGTGGCTANGTAAAACCAATAAATGCTAAAGCTACGCCATTTATATTGGCCGTTGCGGGTGGCTTTATATTATTGGCAATAAACAGCTTTATTCGCCAATACTGGCAAGGTCCTTACATTTACTTATCAAAAGGCGCAAGTAACGCCGAACTTTATAGCTACTCTGTCATTTGGTTAGTAATGGGTGCGGGTACTGTTATTTTTGGTCATTTAAAAAACCAGTTATTAATACAAAAAGTAGGCTTAGGCTTACTAGCTGCAGTTATTGTTAAAGTGTTTTTAATTGATATGGCTAATTTGGAGGGGTTGCTTAAAGCGCTTTCGTTTATTGGTTTAGGGCTTTCGTTAGTGGGGCTAAGTTGGTTGTTCCAAAAGCTTAGAAGCCGAGTAAATCCAGGTTAACTTTATGAACACTTTATAAAGCAAAGCCCAGTGAAGATGCTGGGCTTTTTGTTTTACGCTATTACTTGATAGCTTTTAAATAGAATACTTTTAACTAGATCACTTTTTACTAGCTTATTATGTACTGTGATTAAGCAATGCTTTTAGTTTGCCCGGTTTAATTGGCTTACTTAAATAATGAATATTAGCGGCTTTGGTTTCTTGTTTAAGCTCGGTGTCGCGCACTGCGGTAATTAAAATAGCGGGTACCTGGCTTTGCCAAATTTCCCGCAGAGTTTTAATTAGCGTTATGCCATCGCAATCACTACCTAATTGATAGTCCATTAAAATAACATCGGGTGCGCGGTTTTGTTTAGCATGCGCCAGTACATTATCTACGTTATCAAATAGGGTGTAATTAGCTTGCCACTTTTTAAGTAAGCTTGCCATTGCGGCTAGGTTTTCAGGGTCGTCATCCACGGCAACAATATTAATTGCTGCACGGTTTTCTATTAGGCTGTTTGTCGTACTTTTTTGTTGCACAAACTGCTCATCGCCATAAGGTACTTCAATACTAAAACGGCTACCTTTATTAGGCTCAGAATGAACATCAAGCGGCAAACTTAATAAGTCAGCCATACGTTTTACAACACCCAAGCCTAAGCCTACGCCTTTGTTATCGCCTGACTCAACACGGTAAAAGTCGTTAAATATTTTAGCTTGCTCAACTTCGCTAATACCTGGGCCTGTATCCCATACTTCTATTCGTAAATTGTGTTTACGGTTTCTACAGGCAATTAATACACGGCCGTTATCGGTGTATTTTACTGCATTAGATACCAAGTTTTGAATAATTCGGCGCAAATAGGTTATATCGCTGTGCACAATTTGCTGGTGTGAACGCACACTAAGTTTAAGCCCTTTATCACTTGATAAAATAGCGTATTCACTTTGCAGTGGCGCTAAAATATCTTCGATATAAAAGTGGCGAGGGGTTGGGGTCATAGCGCCTTGTTCTAGCTTGGCTATTTCAAGTAATGCCGACATTAAATGCACGGTTGAATCGAGACTGTCGCCTAGTTTTTCAAAGCTGTTTTGGTTAGTGCTGTCGAGTTGCTTTTCGTCAATGGCAGCAAGGTATAAACGTGCTGCGTTTAACGGCTGTAAAATATCGTGGCTCGCCAGTGCTAAAAAGCGCGTTTTACTGTCGTTGGCTTGCTCTGCTTCTCGTTTGGCTAAAGTAAGTGCTTGCTCGGTTTGTACACGGCTATCTATTTGAGCTTGTAAGTCTCTATTAATGGTTTGCACTTCTTGAGTTCGCGCTTCTATGCGGTTTTCAAGATCCATGTTTACTTCTTCAAGCGCATTTTGCGTACTTATGTGATTGGTAATATCCGAAAAGCTGGTAACAAATCCGCCATCGGGCAGCGGATTCCCAATCATTTCGTATACTTGGCCATTACGACGGTGGCGAATAAAGTGATGCGAGCTGNCTGCCGTATTTTAAATGCTGCACACGTTTTTCTACTTGGCGCTCTATTTCGCCAGGGCCACATTCACCCCGGTTAGCGTTGTATCTAATAATATCTTCTATGGGTTGGCCTACTTCTAAAAACCCTTCAGGGTAGCCGAACATTTCGCTGTAGCGCTTATTCCAAGCTACTAGCTTTAAATCTTTATCGACAACCGAAATACCGTGGCTTAAATTTTCGAGTGAGGTAAATAACAGATTTTGATTAAATTGCAGCGCTTGTGTGGTTTCGTCAAAAAAGTTTACAACTTCTTCAAACGCCATGCGCTTACCCGACGATACCGTGTGTATTAATGCTTGAGCCGACGATGCGCCCAGAACGCCTGTTAAAGCGCGTTCGCAGTAGGCTATAAATTCAGGTTCTGGGTGTGCGTTATTATCGCTTAAGTGATGGGCGAGTGCGTAATGGGCCAATACTTGTTGGCTGCGCTGAATACCTAAAAAGGTTTGCAGGAGTATTTTAAAGTCGTAAACAGTGGCTTTTACGTCTTTATTTAGGCGCCTTGATAAAATAGCCTGATCTTTAGGATTAACAAAAGCAGCTGCCTGAATTTTATCAATTAAGCGCTCCTCAGCCCCTAGTGAAAAACTAATATAACAACCAATATTGGCAAACAAAGCTATTAAGGTTCCACGCGTGATAAGTGTTTGTTGTAGCTCGCTATCAAGGGTTGTGCCGGCATCGAGTATTGGCAGCATTAGAAANCCAGCCACTAAACCTGCATAAACCCCATAAGCATGACCTTTTCGCCAATATAAACCACCCACAATAGAGGGCAGTAATTGCGTAACAAGTGAAAAAGCCACCAAGCCCATACTTGCCAGTGCACTGCTGTGGCCAAACCATTGTTGATAGAAATAAGCCAAAATTAATATTCCCGCAATAGCAAAGCGCCTTACCAGTAAAATACGAGACTTATAACTGGTGGTAATTAAGTTGCGTTTAAATTTACGACGTAGCATTAACGGTAATACCACATCGTTTGAAATCATCGTGCTCAACGTTAACGTGGCTACCACTATCATTGCGGTGG
>NZ_AUTL01000227.1:0-8435 GCF_000498015.1 Pseudoalteromonas sp. TAE79 | reverse complement strand
AAGATCTGATCATGACATTGAGATTTAGTTCAAAAAAATCCCCGCTAATTTCTTAGCAGGGATTTGTGTATAAGAGACAGCTTTACAGTGCCTTTTTTTATTTTTTAGTAAAAAAGCATTAGCTTAATTATTCATCATCTTCAACAAGCGTCATTAGCGAGGTATTACCGCCTGATGCTGTTGTATCAATACTAATTGTTTTTTCAGTAATTAAGCGCTTGATTAATGTATCGTAATACTCAGAGCTAATTACCGGTAAAATTGCGCCTTTACGCTGTGCAAGCTGTTGGCTAAAGTAGCCTAAACGAGACGAGCGAGCAGCAACTACCGCACCAGCTAAATGAGGGTGAGCTAAGATAGCTTGTAACTGATTAGGTTTAGCTACTTGGAAAACACCTTCAGCAACACCTGTAGAGATAAATTTATCTTTAAAGGCAACAGCTTCATCGTAAAACAGCTCAGATGCTACAGTAATTACCGTATTACCTGCGGCAATAGCGGTAATGATAGACAATGCCCAGAAGTTAAATGATGTGCTCTTATCTGCATAACACACTACACAACCACGCGCTTCTAGATGAAGTGTATTAGACTCACCCGTTGGCCCTGGCAGGGTAGTAAATTTACGCATGTGCTTTTCAAGGCGGTTAAGCTGTGCACGAGCTTCTGATAATGTTAATGCTAAATCGTCTGCTAAATCGTCGATAATTTCTACCGTCGCGATTTTAGCAAGCAACTGACGCACAGCCGAAACACGGTCGTTTAGTGGTGTTGCACGCCAGATTTTTTCATCGCGCATTGAGTTAGCCATTAGCTTTTTAACTTGCTCATTTGCACCGCTGTAGTGGTGTAAATCAAGCTCATCTGGCGTCAGGTTTGTCATTTGCACGTTATCTGGTGATGCCTTTTCTTTTACTAAACGTTGAAGGTAGTTAGGGCCACCGGCTTTAGGGCCAGTACCTGATAAACCACGGCCACCAAATGGTTGCACACCAACAATAGCACCAATCATGTTTCGGTTAATGTAAACATTACCTGCACGTGACATTTTAGCAAGGTACTCACAGCGCTCTTCAATGCGTGAATGTACACCCATTGTTAAGCCATAACCTGTGTTGTTAATTTGATCCATCACGTCATCAAGTTCGCTCGATTTAAAGCGAACAATATGAACACATGGGCCAAATACTTCACGTTTAAGTACTGATAAATCTTTGATTTCGTATAAACGAGGTGCAAAAAAGTATGCGCCATTTTGCGTGTTATCCGGGATTTTACACTCGTAATGAAGTATAGAATTACCTTTTAAGTACTCAACGTGCTCGTTTAAGTTTTTAAGTGCTTTTTCATCAATTACCGGACCAACATCAGTTGATAGTAACGATGGATCGCCAATGTGTAGCTCAGCTAGCGCACCTTTAAGCATTTCGATAATGCCATCTGCTACGTCATCTTGAATGAATAAAACACGAAGAGCAGAACAACGTTGGCCAGCACTTTGAAAACCAGAACTGATCACATCGTCAACTACTTGCTCAGGAAGCGCCGTTGAGTCAACAATCATACAGTTTTGGCCACCTGTTTCTGCAATTAACGGTACTTGAATATCGTTACGTGCAGCAAGTGTTTGAGAAATTAATGTGCCTGTTTCAGTAGAGCCTGTAAACATAACCGCTTGAATGCGCTCATCAGGAACAATTGTTTTGCCTACTTCAGAACCACGAGCAATAACCGGTTGAACAACATGCTCAGGTAAACCAACAGACAGCATTAGTTCAATAGCACGAAGGGCTATTAAACTTGTTTGCTCAGCAGGCTTTGCAATTACAGTGTTACCTGTAACAATCGCAGCGGCAACTTGGCCTAAGAATATTGCAAGCGGGAAGTTCCACGGGCTAATACATAAAATAACGCCACGGGCTTCAAAACGCTCATCTTGCGATAGCTCCTCAGCGCGCGCCGCGTAGTAACGGCAAAAATCAACCGCTTCACGTACTTCATCAATACCATCTTGCGCTACTTTACCTGCTTCTTTAATACAGATAGCAACAAGTTCGTCGTGATGACGCTCTAATATGTCAGCAACGCGACGCAGTAAGTTAGCTCGCTCTCTTACTGGTGTTTGTGACCATGATTCAAGTGCTGCTTCAGCGTTAGCCAGTAATACTTTCATCTCTTCGCCAGTTTGTAATTTAACGTGGCCGATGATTTCTTTGTGGTTTGCTGGGTTTTTAACAGCTAATGAGCCTTCAGGTACTTGGCTTTGCTCAATTAAGTGCTCGTTAAACCATGTTTCAAGATTCTCTTTGAAAGGGGTAATAACGTTAATGTCGGTTAAATCCATGCCTTTAGAGTTAGCACGTTCTTCACCGTATAAATCAATTGGCATTTTGATTTGCGTATTGTACTTGTTACGCAAGCCTTGCAATGTTTCTACAGGGTCTGGAAGTAATGATTCAACAGGTTTTGTTGTATCTACAATGGCGTTCACAAATGATGAGTTAGCACCATTTTCTAACAAACGACGAACAAGGTACGCAAGGAGGTCTTCGTGTTGACCAACTGGGGCATACACGCGGCACTGAATTTTTTCTTCGTTAACGATTTGGTCGAATAATGACTCACCCATACCGTGTAAACGTTGAAATTCGAAACCAGTGTTGTCGCCTTTGGCTACTTCTAAAATAGTCGCGGCAGTGTAAGCGTTATGTGTAGCAAATTGCGGATAAAGCACATCGCGCGCTTCAAGCATTTTAATAGCACACGCTTTGTAAGAAACGTCTGTTGTTGCTTTACGGGTAAATACTGGGTAGTGATCTAAACCATCTTGCTGTGTGGTTTTGATTTCAGTATCCCAGTATGCGCCTTTTACTAGACGTACCATCATCTTGCGACCAACGCGGGTTGCAAGGTCAGTTAGCCATTCAATTACAAAAATAGCGCGTTTTTGATAGGCTTGAACCGCTAAGCCAAATCCTTGCCAATCACCAAGATCTTCATCACTGAATACCGCTTCAATTACATCTAATGAAATATCTAAACGGTCTGCTTCTTCTGCATCAACGGTAAAGCCGATATCGTATTTTTTAGCGGCAAGAGCAAGTTCTTTTAACTTAGGGACTATTTCTTCCATCACACGGTCTTTATGAGTGAACTCATAGCGTGGATGAATAGCAGAAAGCTTAACTGAAATGCCCGGGCTCTTAATTGGACCACGACCATTGGCCGCTTTACCAATTGAGTGTATAGCATTCATGTAGCTGTCAAAGTAACGCTTCGCATCTTTCATTGTGCGCGCGCCTTCGCCTAGCATATCGTAAGAATATACGTAACCTTTTTGCTCTGTTTCGGCAGCACGTTCAATTGCCTCGTCAATGGTACGACCCATTACGAATTGCTTGCCCATAATTTTCATAGCAAAGTTTACAGACTTACGAATAACTGGCTCACCTAAACGACCAATGGTCTTTTTAAGCATGCCGAACTGTTGTTCTTTAGTTTTGTCTGTGTAGTTAACCATTTTACCGGTAACTAATAATCCCCAAGAAGATGCGTTTACAAATAAAGAATCGCTGCTTCCTAAATGAGAGCTCCAATCACCTTTGGCTAACTTGTCACGAATAAGTACATCTTGAGTTGCTTTATCTGGTACGCGAAGCAGTGCTTCGGCCAAACACATTAATACAACGCCTTCTTCACTAGAGAGTGAAAATTCATTTAAAAGCGCATCAACACCGCCTTGCCCATCTTGCTCTTTACGAATGTTCAAAACAATCTGGCGGGCTCTTTCCCAGGCACGACTTCGTGCTTTTACGCCTACTTCTGCAAGCGGTAAAATATGATCAATAACTGCATTTTCATCTATGCGGTAAAAGTCACGGATTCTTTGTCTGATAGGACAAGTAGTAGTTAAATCGCCGTTGAATAACATAAGCAACCCTCAGGATGTTAAGAATTAAAGTAAAATTAATTACCAATAAATTACCAGTGATATTGTGAGTGCATTCTAATTAAAATTCAGCAGAATATGCTGGTTAAATTTCGCGATTTACGATAATTTACAGGGTATAAATTTAACTTATCCGCATAAAATTCTGTTATGACAATTCCAAATAGATTACGCATGCTAGATCGTATTGATTTAGCCATACTAGACGTTCTTCAAAAGAACGGCAGAATTTCTAATGTTAACCTCGCAAAACAGGTTAATTTGAGTGCCAGCCCGTGCCTAGATCGGGTTAAACGATTAGAGCAAGAAGGGTATATTGAAGGCTATTATGCCAAGCTTAGCGAAGCTAAACTTAATCAGAGCTTAGTAGCGCATGTTCAAGTATCGCTTGTTGCTTCAAATACAGCTGTATTTAAAGTATTTAGAGAGCACATATTAAGGATAGAACAAGTAGTCGAATGTGACATGGTTGCTGGTGGTTATGATTACTTATTAAAAATTCGCGTTTCTAATATGGAAGAATATAGACAAGTTCTTGGCGACTTAGTAGATATTCCCGGCGTGGGTACTCATCATACTTATATGGTGATCGAAAAGATTAAAAAGGACGAAGGATTGCTAATCGATATTTAAGCTTTTCTCAAGTAATAAAAAACCGCAATTGCGGTTTTTTATTTTAGTAGATAAAGGCTATACCAAATAGTTAGTACATCACCTTATACATAATTTATTACGACCTTCCGACTTCGCTCTATATAAAGCCGTATCAGCCGCGCATATTAATGCCTCAGATGTTCTGTACTGATTATCGTATTCACACGCTAAACCCTGGCTTACACTTATTTTTACATTCGCTGGCAAACCGAGATCTCTAAAATTAATGTTGAGTATTTTTTCTTGAATACGTTTTGCGATCATTTCTGCATTTGAGACATGTGAGCGGGGTAATACAACAGCAAACTCCTCACCACCATAGCGTGCTACTAAACTATCTTTTGAGGGGAGGCAGTCTTCAATTGTTTGAGCTACTTTTTGCAAACATTTATCACCCTTTACATGACCAAAATTATCATTAAACAGTTTAAAAAAATCAATATCGATCAAGATAAAACTCAAAGGCTGTTTGTCTACTATGCATTCTTGCCAATTTTTAATAATCGCCTTCTCTAAAGTGCAGCGATTAGCGACGCCTGTAAGGTGATCTATTTTGGCTATGTTTTCGAGTACTTTATACTTTTTAACATGCCTAGAAATATCATGCATAATACAAATAAATAGAGGAGTATTGTTTGTGGTTGATGCGGGTATACAAGAAATTGAGAGCTCTATATCTAAACAGTTACCATTGTTTTTTATTATTTTAACTTCTTTCGGGCCATGATTGAGTGGTGTTTGATAGTTGTTTTTCCAACTTTCAAACATGTATTGATAGTCATCGCGATACTGTTCTTGTAAACAATCTTGCCATTTTTTACCTATTAATGAGTCAGACGTAACATTAAAAAAACGAGCTGCAACGGGATTTACTGATTCAAACACTCCATCTGCATTAACAATAAAAATAGCATCGGCCATGACATTAGTGACATTAATAATTGCGCTTATTTTTTCATTGTTAACGGTATTAGAAATGCTGCTGATTAATGCAGATACAGCGTTGTCGGTGTTGTTTGCTCTGCTATTTTCATTATTGTTAGACATGGTGTTGCTCATTTTTATTGTTAATGAAACTTTATGTCTAGGAGTTTATTTAATTTATGGGTTTTAAACCTTTCGGTAACCTTCTGATTTAAGTTATTGTTATTTAATGTTTATTTAGGGGCGTTTTTAAAAAAATTGCACCGCAATTAATAGGCCTGTGCAATTTAAAAAGAAGCGTTGCTAATTAGAGTTCTTTTTCATTCTTAACTTGAGGATCGGCGCTTTCATATTTTTTGCCATTACACTCAACGTTAAAGGTTAAGCATACAGATCCATTATTTTCGTCTGTGTCGGTAATGATAATTATGTGGCCGTTATCACTTACTTTATAGCTGAAGTCTTGGGCGCATGGTTTTTGTGTGTCGATATCGGTGATAGTAGCGCCAGTAAATACGAAACCATTTTGAATTGTGGCGTCGTCTAAATTGTAGTTGCCAGCGGTTTCAGTTCTTACAACACTACCGCCAGTAGCGGGTTCGCCATTTTTTGTATAACTAAAAATAGCTTCACCGTTGTTAAGTTTAATATTTACTTGAAAGTCGACATTTTCTAGGGTGTTATTCATATCATTTCCTTTATGAGTAATTATAGTTGGAAGTTCGTAATGCCTAATTTAACTAGGCTTGCTTTTATTTCTGATATCTCGTCTTCTCTGTTTAAACAGGTATAAGCTTGTACTAGTGGGTATGTTATTTTTACGCTCTGACTTATTTTTGCAGCTTCAGAAATAGCTTTGATAGCACTTAAGCAAAATTGCTCTCGCTGTTTATTAGTTGTAGCTAAGTTTGCTTTGATTAAGTTTATTCTTGTATGTACTAAGTAATCACCAGTTCTAGTTAGGTTGGCTAATTGATGTGTGTAGTTTTCATTATTCTCAAGCTCAGTTAATAACTCCTGCGCTTTGAGTGGTGACTGTCTATTTATAAAATATTGAATCAGTGTAATTTGTGTATTAATAGTGCTGGTATTTTTAAAATTTTGAGATTTTAAAAAATTAATTATTTTTTCAATTGTTGAGTCAGTAGCTTCATCAGTAGATAGCATTAGTGAATGTGCTAAAGAGCGATAATACATAAGCTGAAATTTATTGTTTTTTGGATCTTGTACTAAAGCTTCATTGATAACTTGATTAGCCAAGCTGGCTTTTTTATGAGCCATCCGTTTATCACTCAAATAGCTCAGTAAATAACTTTGTTGCATATATAGGTTTGCTGACGTGTAAAAAAGGCTTGCATCACGAGGGTAGTTAGCAATCAATTTTGTGATTACCTCAACTGCACCTTCCAATATATTAACTGCTTCATTAAAGTTACTTAGCTTCTCTTCTGTTTTTGCAAGCCAACTAATCGTATCGGATTTATCTCGAAGTAAATTTTTGTTATTCGGTTTTAGTTCAAGCGCTTTATTTTTAAGTAAAAGCGACTCTGTAAAGTTCTTTTTTGCAGCGCTGTAGTGAGACTTTTCTATGTATAAAGAGCCTAAAGAATTAGATGAATACGACAATTCCATAATGGAGTTAAAATCATTGGCTGCCAGCGCATACATTTTTTTACTGTAAGCGTGGTATTTTTTAAACATTTGCTCAGTAGCTTGATGATCATTTTGATCATAAGCTAATTGACCAAGCCAAAAGGCATTGGCACCTGCAAGCGTGAGTAGCTCTAAGTTGTTAGGCTGTATTTTTAATAATGCCTCAAGGCGGGTGCGGGCGTTTTCAAAGGCGGTAAAGGCTTCATCGGTTTTACCTCGGGAATAAGCTACTTCACCCATTGCTTCGAGGGTTTGTGCGTACTGAAAACGGTTGTTAAATTGTGCTTTATTATCGCTAAAGCTAAAAAGTGAACTTGAATCGTCAGTTTGATCAGTAAAATACTCAAGTGCTTTATTACTAATACCATCAAGTAAGTCCATACGTTCAACGCTACGTAATTTATCGGCAAAGTCGCCGACCATAAACCCTAGTAAGCTTTCGGCCTCAAGCTGCTTTTTTTGCGCATGCTGTTGGGCTTTAAAACTAGTGAAGCTCATTAATAACGCGGTAAATGTAAGTAAGCACAATAAAGCAACG
Organism: Pseudoalteromonas sp. TAE79; assembly: GCF_000498015.1. Lineage (NCBI taxonomy): Bacteria > Pseudomonadati > Pseudomonadota > Gammaproteobacteria > Alteromonadales > Pseudoalteromonadaceae > Pseudoalteromonas > Pseudoalteromonas sp. TAE79. The sequence goes on along the minus strand of NZ_AUTL01000227.1, from coordinate 717 downwards.
GTCACTCGTTTTGCTCTTATTTTTGTTTTTGTTTTTTTTACAGAGCTTTTGATAAGAGCATGCTCGTTATCATCTAATTTAAACAGTTTGTCGTTAAGTAATAGCTGCGCTTCTTGTAGCGGTTTACCTGGCACTAGGAGGTAAGCACTACTTTTACCTTCATCTACCCAATTTTGTGCTTGATGTTGTAAACGACTTTTTATTGCTAAGGCATCTTTATGGTCATTAATCCATTGTTTTGCGCGCGGCCATTGACGTAATAATGCCTCGTGAGCAAGACTAAAACAGGCTTCTTGGTTTTGTAAATGCGATACAAATAAACGGCTATCGACCATGGCTTGCACAAGCTCTTTTTGGCTTGTGTTTGTTAATGTTTGCCAGCGTGCAGCGCGGCTCGTAATGGTTTTACCATCTGGGTTTAAAGTGATCAGTTGTGATAATACGCTTTTTAGTTGCTGCTGTTGCTCATTACTAAGGTCAATAAATATATCTTCTGCTTTTTTGCCTATGGCGCCCTCAATACCCCCGAGTTTTTTGTAAACACTGTGCAGTAGCTCGTTATTATCACTGCGCTGTAAGTACAGCTCTTGCAATGTGTATTGCAGCATGGGCAATGCATCGGGGTTATTGGCGGTATCGGCGCACAATATTTCATCCAGTGGTGTTTGAGTTTGTGGGTCATTGGAGAACGTTAAATTAGCGGTTAACGCTGGCAGG
>NZ_AUTL01000226.1:0-3184 GCF_000498015.1 Pseudoalteromonas sp. TAE79 | reverse complement strand
AAGTTACCCACAAAAAAGCTTATATTACTGCCTATAGGACTCCTTTCTGTGGGTAAATCTGTGTTTTCAGAAAGTTACCCACGCATAAACACTCGCGCTTGCACGCATAAACACTCGCGCGTGTTGATCTTTCGCCATGACTTTTTGATCAGTATGGTAAGGCGTTATAATTTGTTTCGCCAAAAATAGCCAGTAACCCCATACCATCGTGACTTCTCACCGCCCTCGGAAGAGGGTTTACGGTGAAATTCAGCCAGCGAGTGTAATCTAAACGGGTGGGTATGCCTCACGGAGGTAGTCTAAACGGGGCTGTTCACTGTATTACTAATATTTCACCTTAGACATTTTTTGCATGAGATGCACCTGAGCTTTGTGTTGAGAAACCTATTTTGCTGTTTATCTTCTGGAATTGGCCATTAATTTAAGCCTAACTCATTGGCCTTTTAAGGTAATTACCCACAGTAACAGATGAAATATTTAAACTTCTGGCAATCTCTCGATGAGAGATAACAGCATCATTTTTAACTAAAATTAAAGTATAGTTATATGCGTATTTTATGTATTATTTTTAACCTCATTCACAGTTTACAATGCGCTATATTAAGAGCTTTATAGTTATGCTGTACTTACTTTAACTCTATTTTTCACTATTAAATTTATACTCCATACAGAAATTACGTAATATAAAATTATAAATATAAGCAGCTTATTTTTGCCCTTAATAACACCTCTTAACCTATTTTTCGCCTTTTTAAATACAAATGAGTAGTAACAAAACTATATGGATGTGATGGTTGAAAGTCATTATCATCCTTGCGCATTCTTTAATAAATATAGATTAGCACATCATTAAAATGGTGAAATTAAACTTTTATTAACCCAACCAACGCTAATAGCGCGCTGACTTTTTCCTAGTAGAGCCGGTTTTTGTGGTCAATGTAAGATGAAGCTTAAAAGAGGTAGTGTCGTATATACGACACAGCCTCTTGGCTTTTTTAAAGAAGATGAGGTTTTGACATGTTGCTCAACCCCTCAAGGTGACGTAGATGATTTAAAGTATTAATGCACATACATGTGCAGCTTTTACCTATAAATCACCGCAATTAAGTTTGATTTAATTAAATTAAATGCACATGTATGTGCAGCTCTGTTTTAAAATCACCTGTTACTTTGAGTGTTCTACGTTTTACTTTGTTTTTATATTGCATGTGCAGCTTTAATTAATAAATGCACATGTATATGTGCATCTTTCTTTTAGAGCTACCTTGTTTTTTTTTGAGATGTTCACGCCTTGCTTTTCTCGCGTTCCGCATGTGCATTTTTTACTAATAAATGCACATGTATGTGCATTTATTTTTTTTTAAGGCGATATTTATCTTAATTCCCCGTTCCACATGTGCAGCTTTAATTTTAAATGCACATGGTAGTTATTTACATTTTTTCTTATTTATCAACCTTTCCTTAGTTGTGTGTGACCAACTACTTTTTTTGGTTTTGCGTTCGTTTCCGTTTGAAATTTTTTTACCTAAATCGTAGAGCGTCGAAATTAGTATGCTCTAATTATTAAAATTTTTTTCTTTAGTTGATAATAGGGTTATTGCTAACAGAGGTAAGGGTTTTTGATTTGGAGACTGTAGGTACAGCCTTAAAGCTGGATGACGGTGATGAAGTGCGCAATCTCCTAGCTACAAAAATAGAAAAGTCGATGCTTAGAGTTTGAGTGTAAGAAAGTAATAAGATTTTAAAAGTAGATTAGCAAAATGGTTTGAGGCTTAGGAAACACCAAATTAACTTCGGCCCTTTATTAAAACCTAGGGTGTCATGTAGGTATATAAAGAAATTTCCTACATTGAGCTACCCCTAGGTTTATCATAGACTCAATAATTTGAAAAACTGGAATTTCAAACACCTAATCAACCAAAGGACAACTCACTGCATTAGAGCGAAAAAGTAAATGGCTCAAGTTACTCAATGGTGTTTACCCAAGCAAAGAGCGATCGTGAATAGAAATAACTATGACTTTAAAGGCGCTGTAGCGAACCACGCAGCGCCAAACCAACCCCCACCAGCCAACCGTATATATTAACTTAGTATTACGCTCACAAGAAACTACAGCGCCAATTAAGCGATCGCTTAAGAGTAATACCGAGCTAAAAGAATATTGTAAAGGACAAGCAATGCAGCTCAAAACGAAAAAATTAAAAGCAGGTAAGCAAACCATTAGACTGCTCACAGTATCTGCGACTTTGGTTTTAATGTTGATAATAGCAGGGAATATTAATATTAGAGGGAAATTACCACTTGAACATTATGCTTGCGCAATCTAGCCCTTTTAAGGGCGATATTGCGCAAAAGGTAACTAGTCTTTTTTGTGACTTAAAGCCGTGATGTTTTAATAGCTCTTTCACTTGGTGGTGTGCTTTGGTTTTCGATGTACTGCTTAACCACATCCAAGCTCGTACCACCACATGACACAATAGCTAGGCGACCAAAAGTGATTACCCCAAAGCATTGTCTTTATCCGCCCCCAATACTCGCGCTTTAGCATGTATGACGATTTTCCTTTGAGCTTATCAAGCAGGGAGAGCCGTATTAAAAGTGAATCCAGCCTACACCTGTCAGGAGTGCGCCAAGTGCGATCACACTCACTCCGACAACCGAGGATCACAAGAACTATTTTTGTGCGGTAACTGTGGAAACACTGACAATGCAGATAACAACGCATCACAGGTCATTAAGAAACGGGCAATTAACCTAATATTAGAAACTGGAATGGTGTTGTCTGACGGTGGAGTTCTACCCAATAGCGCCAAGTGCTCCATCTAAATCTAATGAGCCAAAGCGAGTTAATTTAGGTGGTGGTGAAAGGCGCACCACCACGAAGTGGTGGCTTTAATCAAATCCTTCCTGTTGAGCTAAATATTGCTTCACGATTTCAAGTGGCACACCTCCGCAACTAACCAGACAATAACTTCTGCTGTAAAAAACTGGCTTCCAGTAAAACTCACCCAAGTGTTCGGAAAACTCCTTTCGCACAAGTCTTGATGTAGCAGTTTTTAAACTGTTCACCATTTTACTTGGTTGCATCTTGGGATTAGCAGAAATTAAAAGGTGAAGGTGATCTGGCTCACCATTGCACTCCAAAAGCTCACAATCCCAAGATTTTAACAACCTTTTGTACTGA
>NZ_AUTL01000225.1:0-7148 GCF_000498015.1 Pseudoalteromonas sp. TAE79 | reverse complement strand
TAATCGGGTAGCCGGAGGTCTCTAACCTCCAGCCCCCACACCACCCATCATGCGGGTCCGCAATGGGCGGTTCATCTCCCGTAATGAATATTGATCCAAATATCTTTCAATGACACTAAACCTTGTGATGCTAAATAGTCATTACCTAGCGCAATGTTAATTCCTTTTGTTTTTGAGCTTCTACAAGGGCCTTTACTGGTGATACCACAGGCTATGGCGAGTCGCTCGCTAACACCCAATTTCATTAAACTGCGTACTTTAGTGCGTGGTTTACGCCATTGTCGCCAGTAGCACATTCTTATCCTGCGACGGATCCAGTGATCTAAATCCACCGTTAATTGATAAGCATTGGCTATTAGGTAGTAGTGTCCCCAGCCGCGCAAATACTGCGTGAGTTTATGAATTTGTAGGGTCATTGAGATCCCCCAGTTGCGGTTAGTGAGTTCCCTGACATTTGCTTTGAATTTCTTTAGCGCCTGTTCGTGGATCTGCACTTGACCGTAACGGAATGTGAACCCGAGAAATTTTGAGCCTGATACTGGACCCACTCGACTTTTCGATTCGTTCACTTTGAGCTTTAATCGCTTAGTGATGAACGCAGTAATTTCCCGCTGGATTATTAATCCTTCGCTTTTCGTTTTTACTAAAATGATTATGTCATCAGCGTAACGTGCAAACTTAAGGTGTTTGTAGGTTAGCTTCTTATCTAATTCATCGAGTAAGATGTTGGAAAGCAAAGGGGATAATGGCCCACCTTGAGGGACTCCTTTGGTTGACTCAAACCACAGACCTGTTTCGCGCTCTGCGATCCCCGCTCGTAAGTATTTACCGAGTAGGCGCATGAGTGCTTTGTCTTTGATTTTACGGCCAGCACGATTCATCAGCATGTCATGATCTACTTCATCAAAGAACTTAGACAAGTCAATATCAACTGCTGTTTTATAACCTTGTTTAACACAAGATTGAACATGATTTACTGCTTGGCTGGCTCTTTTATGAGGGCGATAACCATAACTATGTGGTGAAAATAGAGGCTCAAAGTAAGGGCTAATCACTTGAGCAATAGCTTGTTGGATCACTCTGTCGATAACAGAAGGGATCCCAAGCATTCGCTCACCGCCATCGGGTTTGGGTATCATCACGCGTTTGACTGGCAAGGGTTGATAAGTGCCGCTAAGTAATTGTTGTTTAATACCCAGCCAATGTAACTTAGCGAAGTCATTAAATTCCTCAATACTCATATTATCAATACCCGCAGCCCCTTTATTGCGCTTAACATGTTGCCATGCTGCACCAATATTGTGGTTGCTCAGTACCCTTGCCATCAGGTCACGATCTGTTTTGTTGTATTCATTCGAGGTATTATTCACAGTCGAACGCTGTTCATCACTATCACAACACGGTGATCTATGTGAATTCAAGTTCATTTGTAGTATCTCCTCTGGTTAAGATGTTCAGGCCTTCACCGTGTCCCCTCCATTACGATGGGCGTTTGGCTACTATGCCGTCTGCTGACTTCTGATAAATCACTCTAGCGATTACTCGATAAAGCGCGTCGAAACTAACGCTTGTTTACTGCTATTTCGCTCGCTGTAGGTCGCAGCAACCAAAGCGCCAAGGGTTGAACAACCAGTCCCTAACTGGTAATCTCCAAGCGTTAGCACGGATGCGTGTTTATCAGATCTCCCCGAATAAGGTGCATCGACTTTCTCTGCACAACTGCATCATTTACGGTGGCCGTTAGATCACATGACTTCGCTATCTTGTGCTAGCTCGTCTCCAGCCTACGCCTCATATGATGTTTTTGTTCATCAGCTCACAGATTTGCTAGCGGCTTCCTCTAGACTATCTCTCGCGATTTAGCCCTTGCCATTCGCTAGTAGTTATCGTTTAATAACAGTATGTTATTTAAACGGTGATCTTCCTACAGAGGACTTTCACCTCATAAGTCAATGCCCATGTCGGGCGTACACAAGTGGTCCATCAGCAGTTGCGCCGAGCAGTGAGATGCATTTCACTTCCTATGATCTAACCAGTGGTGAGTTAGTCCCGCCATCAGATGTGGGCGAATCTGTGATGGAGTTTATTTTACAATTACATACCGATATGTTCTTAGGTTTACCCGGTATGTTATTTCTAGGGGCAATGGGCGTTTTATTTGTAGTATCAACCATCAGCGGCGTAGTTATTTACCGTCAATATATGCGCAAACTTGACTTTGGAACAATACGCCGACATAAATCAATACGACACAAGTGGTTGGATTACCATAATTTATTTGGGATTGTTACAGTTGCTTGGGTGTTAGTTGTAGGGGGAACTGGTGTGATTAATACACTTGAAGAACCCATTTTAGATACTTGGAGAGATAATAATTTAAAGCAGTTGCTATCTGAACATCAAGGTGGAGCTATTGTCGAGCCTAGCGCTTCATTAAGTGAAGCCGTTAAACAAGCTAAATTAATCGCGTCAAATATGACCTTACAATTTGTTGCTTTCCCTGGCAGTAAATTCTCAAGTAATCAGCATTATGCCATTTTCTTGCATGGCAATACCCCATTAACTAAGGAGCTTATTACTCCTGTATTGGTTGATGCAATTAATGGCGAAGTAATTGGACTAACTGAAATGCCTTGGTATGGCAAAGTACTCTCTTTATCAAGACCACTACATTTTGGAGACTATGGGGGATTATTTCTTAAAATATTATGGGCAATACTTGATATTATCACCATCATTATTCTAGGAAGTGGGCTGTACCTTTGGTATAAAAAGAATAAAAAAACTAATTTTAATCCAACCAGTAAAAAAAGTACGGAGTAGCTTATTGATGGCTAAACAGCTTTCTCGTTGGCAAATTTTCAAGTTGCCAATTATCCTATTTATACTTTCTATGACAGGTATAGTTGCAGCCTTACTTGTTGATGGCGAAATTGACTTACTTGCAAGCTTATCGATTGCTTCAACGCTTATAGTCACCGTGTGGTATATATTAAAGTAAAAAAGACTCGGAATTCGCACAGAAAACATGCTGTGCTTGCCGGTAACCGGATATCTATTTGCGTATCATACCTATGAAAATAGATAATTTTTTGATTCCCTATTTTCATATATAGATAAACAGAGGCTTAAAATTACGCATTACTTAAAATCAGAAAATAGCGAAGACGAAAGACACTTTTCCAAACGAAAACAGCTTTTTGAAGTTGCTTTATGCAGGGGGTAATCCCCATAGTTAGGCCGCTCGTTGTTATAAGTCCATAACCATTGCGTTGCTCTGTTTTGTAACTCTTCAATATCTCGATAAATATAATGACTTAACCAATCATATCTGACCGCTCGATTAAAGCGTTCAATATAAGCATTCTGTTGTGGATTTCCAAGCTGAATTTAGACTTGGTGAAGTCGTAATCATATTTAAAGTGATTCTAACCAAAATATACATTATGTTTAATGTAGGACTCATTTAGATTTATATTAAAATAAATCTTAAATTATAAAAAGTGAATTTTTTTCATTATCAACGAGGCAAATTTGATCAAAAATATTGAAATAAGTCACCTAAGAATATTAGATGCATTATATCAATCTGGCTCTGTTTCTGCAGTGGCCGAACAACTTTCTATTTCTCAACAAGCAGTTAGTTCGCAGTTGAAAAATATAAGGCATTTGTTAGGTGATCAGGTTTTTGTTCGATCTGGTCATGGTATGATACCAACGTCATATGGATTACATATCATGCCACATGTACAGCAAGTATTGGTGCATTTGAATAGTATTCCTGTGTATGAAGATACCCCTGTCAGCGAAATAGAACGTACATTTGTTATTTGTGCAACTGATTATGCCCAAGAGATATTACTTCCACTTACACTTAAAGAAATTAGAAAACGAGCTCCCAAAATAAAAATAATAGTGACTAATATAGAAAGTGTAAATCTAACTAAAAAAATGAATCAAGGCTTGATAGATGTTGTTCTTACAACAAGTGGTTATGTACCTGATGGACTTCTGTCAGTGGGATTATTTACTGAAAAGTACCGGTGTAGCTAAGGAGTTAAATTACCATCATCTAATTGAGCCAATTGCTCATTTAATCGCTCAAGGTGAGTTTCGTCACTATCGGCAAATTCTTTGTACTTGCTTACTAATTTGTTGAGTTTAGCATTTGGCACCTGAAAGAAATCGATATTTCTCTGAATGTCATCTGAGATCTTTTTTAAGCTAATCTCAAGCATTTTCTTATCATTCCCTCTAGGAAAAATATTAAATACTGGCTTAGAGTCGATAAGCTTTATGTAATAGCGCATACTACGGCCACCAGAGACTGAGGGGTCAATGATACCCTTACCAACCATGTCTTTAAGGTCACGAGTAGCGGTTGCTGGGGAGCAGCCTGTCATATTCTGGTATCGCTCTGAGTTGATACCGTTTTTGATTAAACCACTCTCACCGAACTCAAAAAACTTATTCACTACTTTATGCTGACGCTTATTCAAATCAGTATTTTTGTGATGATCCCAGAAGATAGATTTTTTCAGAATGAAATCTATCTTGTTTTTAGAGTCTACCTGAGCCTGTTTCGTTATTTCAACAAACCACTTAACCCATTCACTCAAATCAACCGACGGATTTATACGAGAGCTTTCTGCAAGTTTTTTATAGTATTCATCACGATTTTCATTGATGGGTGTTGAGATACTAAATAATGGCGGTATATCAAAATCCTGAAACAAAGCATGCTCAGAAATAGCACGAGCTATACGTCCATTTCCGTCATTAAAAGGATGTATTGATGTAAACCACATGTGTGCTACTGCAGAACGCACAGGCCCGGGAATATAAACGACATCTTCATCAGCATTTAATGGGGACGTTGTATTGTACCACTCAACAAAAGCAGCCATTTCAGCCTCAACTATTTCACCCGGAGGTCCCTCGAAAACGACTTCTTCATAATCACCGTGACCAGAAACTATATCAACAGAACCATCACGATATTCACCTACCTTTATATCTCGTTTTCCACAATACTCTTCTTGCCCGGTAAGTAATAATTTATGCCAGTCACAAATCATTTCTTTGGATAAGTTATTGGCAAAGTTGCTCCGTACATCAATCAATAAGGATGCAATACCATTTTCTTTATGAAATACACCTTTAGGCTGTGATAAGTCTAAATCAAGATAACGTGCAACAGAGGATCGAACTTCTTCACGGTTTAGATTTTCACCCTCAATTTTGCTCGTGTTGATAGCTTCTTCAACCATAAGATAAATATAAGCCTCAGACTTATTATTTTGCTCGAGCTGAGACACTTGACCTTGAAGGTTAGAAGAAATTTGGATGTATTCATTGATGGCCTTGCTCAGTCTGTCAGACTGATATGTAAAATTTGGCCAATCAGGATGTTGCCAGTTGTATTTTAAATACATAGTTTTACATCTCTTTTATTCTAATCATATTATTAATTATTTTGATGACATTAAAACCATCATTCTCACCAACACTATATTACCATCAACTTACACCTACTTTTGATTAGAATAAAGCATCTATTCTCATCATTTTGTATTTTCAATATATTTTTATCAAAATTTACCTGTTAGCTTGAAAAAAAACTAACAATTTAGTATTTATACGACACGCAGTGTGTGTTGCATAATCGCTTATTGGACTGAGGCGCTACCTGCTGGGTCTGTCAGAGTTGGTGTTCTTTATGCTATGGGAATTTACTTTTTATGATCTAAGCTACATCAAGCCAATTTCATCGGCATGTCTGCCGTATCTAAGCTATACCTGCATTGCTCAGCACTTATTATGTCCCTATTAAACCTAGTATTTAACAGTTAAGCAATGACATTTTTCACGCACAGCCGCTACTAGTCTGAACAATTAAGCAGGTTAACTTGTTGATTCTATTAAGCAGGCTAACTCGTTCGCTCTGTTTTAATCGTCACTGTATCCGACTCTGGTATACCAATAAATCGTAAGATGCCAACCTTGCATGACTGACAAGGCCAATAATGTAGTAATGGCGCTTTTTCTGTCTTTGCTTTCGGCTTAAGGGGTTTGAGTGGAGTTGATACCTGAGACCTTATTAACGCTAACTTTTGTTTACGACATGCATTGACTAAAAATCCATAACTCTAATACGCTCCACTGCTAATTTGATTTGCTTTACCTGAGCTACCGCGAGCAGCATATTAGCTTCTATAACATATTGATCCGTTGTAAGCGGAAGTGCATTTCCAAGATGGAACTAAAAACAGTACAAATTCAACGTAGCGGATTACACATACACCAAAATTAACTAACCACTCAAGCCACCAGATAGACACGCTTTTTAGTCATATGTCTGTAATACGGTTCAATATAAATGGGGGCAGTTAGGAGGCATAGCCGATAACATAACGTATAAATTGTATATGTTAGAAAATGATAAAATGGTTTACAAGGAAACAGTAAATTCACCTCAAAAAATATACGACCAAGCTTTAGATATTATTGTTGGAGTGCAAGCTTGCTCACAAGGAGCGTGTGGTAACATAGTCCAAATGTCAGGGCCTGTTAAAAAGCCTAATTACTGCTCTAGTGGGCCTTCTATATAAGATCTGACATCCATTTCATGCAAACAGGACCGATCATAAGAATTATCTGAACATAATGTGAACTACCCAGTGATCTTTAGTCGCTGGGTAGTTCACACAAATCAACTGTGAGTAAATAAGCCAACCAACTCAAGCTATACATGCCTAATCTACCCAATAGCGCCAAGTGCTCCATCTAAATCTAATGAGCCAAAGCGAGTTAATTTAGGTGGTGGTGAAAGGCGCACCACCACGAAGTGGTGGCTTTAATCAAATCCTTCCTGTTGAGCTAAATATTGCTTCACGATTTCAAGTGGCACACCTCCGCAACTAACCAGACAATAACTTCTGCTGTAAAAAACTGGCTTCCAGTAAAACTCACCCAAGTGTTCGGAAAACTCCTTTCGCACAAGTCTTGATGTAGCAGTTTTTAAACTGTTCACCATTTTACTTGGTTGCATCTTGGGATTAGCAGAAATTAAAAGGTGAAGGTGATCTGGCTCACCATTGCACTCCAAAAGCTCACAATCCCAAGATTTTAACAACCTTTTGTACTGA
>NZ_AUTL01000224.1:0-71618 GCF_000498015.1 Pseudoalteromonas sp. TAE79 | reverse complement strand
GCCGGTGTATATTGAATTTGATTGCCAAGCACTGATACAGAGCCAATATCAGCTGATGCTGCGCTTATGGCAAGGCTGTCGCCATCCACGTCTGAGTCATTGGCTAATACGTTTATCAGTATTGGCGCTGCATCTTCAGCCATGGTAGCCAAGTCTGCGTTTGCAACTGGGGCATCGTTTACGGGAGTAATAGTGATAGTTAATGTTGTTGTACTTGTACCACCGCTACTATCGCTTACAGTATAAGTAACTGTTGCTAAACCGTTGCTGTTAGTCTCAGGAGTGTATTGAATTTGATTGCTTATCACTGAGACCGAGCCAGTATCTGCCGAGACAGCGCTGATCATGAGGCTATCGCCATCCACGTCTGAGTCATTTGCTAATACGTTTATTAGTATTGGAGCAGCATCTTCATCAATTGTAGCTGAGTCAGCGTTTGCAGTTGGAGTATCATTTATTGGTAGTATAGTAATTGTTAAGTTAGTAGTTGCAGTACCGCCGCTTCCATCACTTATTGTGTAGCTAATAATTGCTGTTCCATTTGTATTAGCAATAGGCGTGTATTGGATTTTATTATCAACAACAGATGCAGAGCCTATATCTGCAGTAGCAGCTGTTATTGCAAGAGTATCGCCATCAATATCGGAGTCGTTAGCTAATACGTTAACTAATACCGCAGGGCCATCTTCGTTCATCGTTACTGAATCAGCATTTGCAATAGGGGCATCATTAACGGGTGTAACAGTAATCGTCACACTAGCTGTTCTGTCGTTTATACCTTCATTACCAGCGCTATAGCCATCAGTAATGGTGTAAGTTAGTACTATCTCACCTGAAAAGTTGGCTGGTGGAGTAAACTCTATTTTTCCGGCAACAATAGTCGCCTCTCCAACAATATTTTGTATGTTAGAAATAGTAATTGTATCGCCATCTGCATCAGTGTCGTTAGCTAGCACATCTAATAAAGATGCAGAGCTGTCTTCACCTAACGTATATTGATCGTCATTGGCTTGTGGAAAAGTATTAACGCCGCTTTCACTTAAGGTTACTTGAGCTGTTGCAGTTAAACCTTGCTCATTTGAAATTGAATAGGTAAAGCTATCTACACCAATAAAACCTAAGTCTGGCTGATAGGTAAACGAGCCATCAGCATTTAATGTAAGTTCCCCATTTTGAGTTGTATTAATTGCCGTGGTATTAACCGATAAATCACCAGCCTCAATATTAAAGTCGTTAATTAACAAGCCATTTTGTACTGTTACTTCAAATAGTTTATTTTTGCTAAATTGATAGGCATCATTTTGTGCAACAGGGTTATCGGGTTCGCTGTTTATTACTAAAGTTACTGTGGCTGTAGAGGTTGCACCTAATGAGTCTATAGCTTGGTATTGAAATTGATCAACACCATTAAAATTAGCATCCGGCACATAACTAAAGCTGCCATCAGTTGCTAATAATAGTTGGCCATGTGTGGGTGCCACCATAAACGTTTCATCAACTGAAAAACTGTCATTATTTGGGTCAGTATCGTTACTAAGCACACCATTGGCTGCTGTAACCACAAGTGTTTCATCTTCGCTTAAACTATAGCTATCATTGTTTGTTACAGGGGCTACGTTAGTGTTTGAACTTACAATGGTTACATTTGCAATAGCCTGAGCACCTTGTGCATCAACAACTCTGTACTGAAAACTGTCTTGGCCTTGCATATTTTGCTCGCCTTGGTATTCAAAGCCACCATTATCAAAAAGGGTTAATTGTCCTCTTGTTGGTTCGCTAACCGGCGTTGTATCAACAGTTAAGTCATCTAAGTCTATATCGCTATCGTTTATAAGTAAGCCTGGCGATAGGACAACTAAGGTTCCATTGTTTGTAACGCTGTAAGTATTATCAAGCGCAATAGGAGCGTCGTTAACAGCTAAAATGGTTATCTCTACAACTGCGGTGTCTGTCATACCTAGCTCGTTAGCAACTTGATAGCTAAAGGCATCTTCACCATTAAAGTTTGCAATAGGGATATAAGTAAAATCCCCATTTTCATTTATATTAAGAGTGCCATGCTGCGGTAGAATTAATGCATCTGCATTTACACGTAAATCGCCACTGTATTGATTCGTATCATTTGTTAGTACGTTACCTTGCAGAGTTTGATCTTCACTTATCTGAAACTGATCGGCATTTGCCTCTGGTGCAAATGCAAGCTCTCCACCCACTGGCGCTATGTTTATTATATTAGCAAAACCACTTTCACCACTGCCATCAACACCGGTAATAAGTACTTGGTAACTTTTATTAGTAAGTGACTCGGTAATGCTTAATGCAGTATCTTGAATACTTAAAAATTGTTGCCCATTCTCTAATTCATTAATATTAGTAGATGAGACTCCAGCTTGAGTTGCAATATAAACGTTGTAACGATTAAGTTCGGGGTTGGCTTGCCACGAAAGATTAATATTATCTTCGTCTCGTTGTGCTGTAACACCTTCAATTTGATATGGTTGCCAGTTAAAAGTGATTGCATCAGCAAGTGCTTGATTATTTAAAGTGTCAGTTATCCATATTTCAAGACGTATTTCCCCTGGAGTTACGCCATAAAGCGCAGGACTGAGGCCTATAATTGACTTTTCGTAGTCAACACCACAATCAGAAGAACAAAGTGATATGCTTTTATTAACGCTAGGGAGTACTAAATTAACTTCAGCAATGCCATCAGTATCCGAAGCTTCAAGTAAAAAAGAAACATTACCTTGTACGGTGTCGTTTGTTTGTGGAAAAACAATATTAGCGCGAGTATTAGCTAAACTTGCTCCAACAACTCCTCTACTTGAAGTGACAGCACCTAAAACTTTTGTACTCTTGGTTTGATTACTCGCTATAACACCAGCCAAATTTATATAGCTAGTCACCGTTGGCGGTATTACTTCAGCCGTAGGTGATTGTATTGCCTCTTGAGTGGGGCTTTCTTCTGAGCCTCCACAGGCACTTAACAAAAACACCATAGAACCAAGCAAAAATATATTTTTTGCTGTCATTTTAAATACTCCATAATAAAAGCTTTGTATCCAATGTGTTTATGGTTCTAATTTAAAAGAGCCGCTAGCATTTACATCAGGATTATTTATTTCGTTAAGATTAAAGTTGCCAGTAATGTTGTCTAAGTCATTCAAAAATATTGCATCAACATCGCCCTCGGCTTTATTGTTACCATGGGATGCAAATGTAACGGCCAGCTCAAGTTCGCTTAAATTTATTAAGCCGCTGTAAGCTGCATACCAATTTCCACCGGCGTCATTAAAACTAATTTCGCCATCAGGCACGGTGCCATTATCAAAATCAACTGCCATAGTCATAGCAAAGTCAGTAACAGCACCCACACTCGAATTTACATTAAAGCTTGATGCCTCATAGTTAAATAAACCTTGGCGCTGAGCTATTTGATCGACTAAAGATGCGCTGCTAACAGTTTGAAATTGTTGTTCAGAATATATATCCATAACACCTGTATCTGCTTCAAAAGCATTTACTTCAACTTCAGTTATCGATGCTTGCTCAGTTTCTTCTTCGTTGTCGCCTTTAGGATCAATTGCTACTATATTTTGATCAAACACACGTGCCGCACGTGTCGTTTTAAATACTTCACCAGTGGCTGTAATTTGTGCAAACGAAAATGCCTCGTTATCACCCAAAGAAACCACGTTATTATTTTCTAACGTTAAATCTATTGCGCCATCCCATACCGCTAAAAATACATCGCCTTTAACCAGCTGAACTTCAAAATGCGTTCCGCGTATACCAATAGAGCCTACGGGAGTTTTTACACTATAAGAGCCGCCATTTTTTTTAATTACGCCGGAAATAGAGCGTAAACCGCCTTTAAGTAACTCAATAGAAGCAGAGCCTTGTTGGGTATTGTCATTAAATTCGTAGTTAGCAATATTTAATACTGAGTTTTCTTTTAAGGCTATTAAACCACCATCCAACATCGAAAATTGCGCTTTGCTTTTCTCTCCAGTCGTAATGCGATCTACGCCAAAAACAGTATCTCTGCGCTGCAACTGTCGTTGTTGTTCATTGCTTCCATCAACCGCGAGTACAGAGCCTCGTGCTAAAATAGTTTTACCGGCAGGGTCGTTTGCTTGTGTATAAAAACTTACACAAAGTAAAGTGGTAATTACAGGGAGTAAATGTTTCATAAATACCTTAAATTAAAATGAGTAAGAAGCGCTTAAATTTATATCTAAACGGTCATATTCGAATAAAGAAATATTACTGGATTTATCTTGATAGTTGGCAGCCAACTGTATGGCTAAATCGCGATTAACTAAGTAGCGAACAGAAGTTGAGAACATAAAGAGGTTATCGGCACGTTCTTGTAAAAATAAAGGGTGATCATCTTTATAATTAATCCATTGGTATCCAGCAAGAGATAACAACTGCCAATGTTGAGCCAACTGAGTATTCACTTGGTAGTACAAGCTCGTAATATTACGGCTATTAAATTCACCTTCAGTAATGTCCGCTTCCTCGCTTTTAGCGTTAATGCTTAAGCTTTGAAACCAATTTTTAGCTGCATAGCTAGCACCTGCATTCATCGCATAAAATGAGTTATCGAGCTTTTCATCAAATCTATTGTTTAAAACACCCGCAGTCAAAGAGCTAAATAAATTAACTTGTTTATTTAGCGTAAAATTAGCTCCGGCCGTTAAAGCTGATTCAGTACGATAAAGTTCACCGTCAAGCATCAACGGAGTGGTAGCAACTCGTGCAAACCAACTTATGTCATTTTGTTTATATTGATAGGCGGCATTCATGTGCGCATTTAAACGATCGTATTGACTGAGTTCTTCAAACTTGTACCACCCGGTATCAATACTTAAAGTGATTAAGCTTTTTTGGTCAATAGGGTGAGAGTACTTTCCTCTGTAATTAAGTCGTGCATAGTTGTCTTGCGTACTTTTACTTTCTGGCGATAACAAAAACTCACCAATATTAGGAATTATAATCGTATTTTCTGCAGTACCTGCGTTTACGTTGCCATCTACGCCAAGGGCAAGCTCAATATTTTGTTTATAAGAGCGTCCAGCCTCTTGTTGCTTAAGTGCTGCAGTTTCTAGCAATGACTGTGCTGAAGACTTTATATTATTAGGTGTGTCAGGTGAGTTGATTAGTATTAAAGCTTGAGTATCGGCAGCAGGTAAATTATTAACTGTTAAATAAGCGCGAACTAAGTACAAGCGAGCTTCATACCATCTAGGATTATTTTCAACCACGCGTTCAAAGGCAAATACAGCTGGCGCCGCATGCCCTGTTTTAAGTGCACTGACCCCTAATAAAAAGTCGTATACGGGTTCGCCCAGGTACTGGTATTCGCTATTACTTTTTTGATAAGCCTGGGTGTATTTTTTTTCAGAAACTAATTTTTGAAGCTCAATCAATAACTTATTGAATTCATCATTGCTTTGAGCCAATGAGTTAAAGCTCATTACAGCTAAACAACTACACAGTAAATTTCTTAAAACCTGTTTAATCATGCTTAATTTTATATCCCAGTAGAAGTTTGATGTTTTGTATAAAAAGAGATGTATGTACTAGAAATTTAGCACTTTTTGTACTTAAGTACAGCCAATGTAATCACATTGGTTAAATAAATGTTATTTAATTTAGGCTAAATACTTGTTTAATAAATTTTCTAATTAAACTTATTAAAACAGAAGAGGTTGCTGATAAACTGCTTTAGCTTAAAATAGTAATTAATTTGGGTAACAAAGGTTAGATATTCTGTATAGGATATAAAAAGATAATTTAGGGAGATTATTGAAATATAAATATGAGGCTTTCTAGGAAAGAAGTGGGGCGATTGACGGGGCTTGAACCCGCGACAACCGGAATCACAATCCGGGGCTCTACCAACTGAGCTACAACCGCCACTACACACACCTTGTTTGGTGTGGCGCGCATAATACATAAAATAATAATTGTTGTGAAGCCCAAAAGTGAAATAAATTAAAATAATTTAAATCAGGCAAATATAATTAGTATTTAGTCGTTAATATTTTTTCAAGGTAGGCTATGTTTTATCGCATAAATACCTCTAAAAAATCGAATATACTTGCATTTAATAGTATTAATTCATTATTTCATGAGAGTAAATTGTAAATTAATGTATAATAATGCCCGAAAACGCTTAATAAAAAACATTTGGAGTAAATATGGATTCAGTACTTAATTGGCTTAACGATAACTCAGGCCTAATTTTACACTACGGTATACAAGCAGTTGTTGCGCTTGTTATCTTTTTAATTGGTAGTCGTGTTGCTAAGTTTTGTTCTAACTTAACTGAAAAAGGTTTTGCTAAAAAGAAATTAGATAAAGCTGTCGGTTCATTTGTTTCAAGTATTGTGTACACACTTGTATTTGCTGTAACTATTTTAATGGCACTTTCGCAAATTGGCATTGAAACAACTTCGTTCATTGCTATTTTAGGTGCTGCCGGTTTAGCTGTTGGTTTAGCATTGCAAGGTTCATTATCTAACTTCGCATCAGGCGTACTAATTATTTTACTTCGTCCATTTAAGTCTGGTGACTTTGTTGAAGCAGGTAATAAAATGGGTACGGTTAAAAAAATCGAAATATTCTCAACTGAACTACGTACTCCAGATAACAAAGTAATTATCGTACCAAACTCTCAAATAATGTCTGGTGCTATTACTAACTTCTCACGAGAGTCTACTCGTCGTATCGATTTAGTTATTGGTGTTGGCTACGATGCTGATTTACGTCACGCAAAAGAAGTATTAAAATCTGTATTAGATGCAGAAACACGCATACTTAAAGATCCAGCTTACAATGTATCTGTAAATGAGTTAGGCGATTCAAGTGTTAACTTTATTGTTCGTCCTTGGGTTAACGCTGCTGATTATTGGCCTACTTACTGGTCATTAATGGAAAATATTAAAATCGCATTAGATGATGCAAATATTACTATCCCATTTCCACAAATGGATGTTCACTTTCACAAGCAAGACTAATTTTAAATAGTTATTTAATTAAAGTTATCTTAATTGTTATAGTGCTAAAGAGCTATTAAACATAAAATTTTCATGCGGTATTTGCTGCATGAAAATTTTTTACATTATTACTTAGCTGTTTAGCTTGCTCTAACAAGTAATGCTTTAATAAAATAGATGTACATTTATACAAAGGTTATTTTTTAATGAAATTAAAGCTTTTATCAGTTTTAGTTGCGGCTTCTGCTGCAACAAACGCATTTGCTGCAGACGCAGAACAAAGAACATGGGAAGTTACCAGTGAATTAGGTGCTATTGTCACAAGTGGTAATACAGAAACGACCACACTTAAAGGTGGCATCAAAGTTCAGCACAATCTTGAACACTGGAACAACGAATACAAGCTAGACGGCATCTACAAAGAAGATGAAGTTGAAGATGCAAATGGTGACAAAAACAAGCAGCGCACTAACGAAAAGTATTCAATTTCTGCACAAGGTAATTACAAATTAAATGAAGATCATTCTCATTTATTCATTTATGGTTCACACGTTTCAGATTATTTTGGAGCGTATAGAAGTGAGTCAGTAATTTCTGCAGGTTACGGTTTACGTTTATTAAACGAAAAAACTATGTGGTTAAGTGCTGAAATTGGTCCTGGTTATAAATACTTTGAATACCCAGATGACAGCACTGAAGTTGATGACAACGGTAACTCTCTTGCTGGTGAATTTGAAGGCGAAGTAATTGCCTTAGGTAAGTTAGATTACAACTGGCAAATTTCTGAGAATGCACGTTTTACTCAATTAGTTGCTGTTGAGTACGGTGATACAAACACTAAAACTCGTTCTGAAACTGCATTACTTGCAAAAATAAACGGCTCGTTACAAATGAAAGTCGCTTTTAATGTCACTAACAACTCAGATGTTGCTGACGACAAAGAAAGCACTGACACTGAAACGTCATTCACGTTGGTTTACAGTTTTTAACCAATGTAGTTAAGTTAATGACACTAAAGTGACAAAAGGGACGAAAGTCCCTTTTTTATTTGCTTAAAATTAAGGTATTATAGCGGCCAATTTTGGTTGTAGACCTAGGGATATACCTACTCGTGAAAGTTTTTACACAATTTATTAGTGCTTTTATTCTACTTTGTAGTTTTAGTACTTTGGCTTTTACGCCAACAGCGTCTCAAATTGAGCAATTTAAAAAGTTACCTAAAGCTCAACAAGAAGCCCTCGCAAAACAATACGGTGTTGATATAGCAACGATCACTGGTACAAACCAATCTAATAATCAAAATAATACTCAGCAGCAAAATAGTATTGGTGAGCGCGCAGAACCTGAAAAAGAAAAGCTTACAGATGAAGAGCGCTTTAAACCAAAAACAGACGAAGTAAAACCATTTGGTTACGAACTTTTTGCCGGTGAACCGACTACATTTATGCCTAGCGAAACCGCAGCAGTGCCCGACACCTACTTAGTAGGGCGTGGCGATCAGCTACTAATTAACTTTTATGGTAAAGAAAGTGACAGTTTTGAAGTTATAGTTGACCGTGAAGGACGTATTAGTATTCCAGATTTAAGCCCTGTAGAAGTGGCCGGTTTAACTTTTGCTGAAATTAAAGAATTAGTAAAAGTAAAAGTAGAGCAAGAGGTAATAGGTGTAAAAGCGTTTGTGTCGCTTGGTCAGCTTCGTAGCATGCGTATTTTAGTGCTAGGAGAGGCTTACAAGCCTGGTAGCTACAGTGTTTCATCATTAACAACCGTTTCGCATGCATTATTTGTAAGCGGTGGCGTGTCTGACATTGCTTCTCTTCGTAATATTCAAGTTAAACGCGCAGGCAACGTAGTTGCAAACTTTGACCTTTACGACTTACTTATTAATGGCGATAGCAGTAACGATATCGTATTAAAGCCGGGCGATGCTGTATTTATTCCATCAATTGGCGCTCAAGTAACAGTTGAAGGTGCAGTTAAACGTCCCGCTATTTTTGAACTTAAAAAAGGTGAGTCTGCTAAGCAGTTATTAGCAATGGCCGGAGGCCTTAAACCCAATGCATACGCTAAAAGCGCAATTGTAGAGCGCTTTAACTTCGATCGTAAAGAAGTACTCTCGGTCGATTTTTCAAAACCACAAATTAACTATATCCCACAAGATGGCGACCGCATTCGCTTTAATTCAGTTAGCTCGCAATATCAAAATTCAATTAGCTTAATTGGTGCAGTAGCACGCCCAGGTAATTATCAATGGCACCAAGGTAAGCGTATTTCAGATGTACTTAAATCTATACGCGGTGACCTACTACCGCAAGCCGATTTAAGCTACGGCCTCGTAATCCGCGAAATAAATGTAAACGGCGATATAGAAGCGCATCAGTTCGACGTTGCTCAAGCGATTATTAAAAATCCTGAAAACAACTTACAACTTAAAGCTAATGACAAGATAGTTGTATTTAGTCGTTTTGAAGAAAAAGAAGCAGAGCAATCAGCTCTAGCAAATATGGCCCTTAGCCAAGAGCAACAAGAGCAGCAACAAAAAGCAGAGCAATGGCACAAGTTTGAGCAAAAAGAGTTCGAAAAATATATTGGTGTTAATCAAGAAGACGAAGAGCTTGTTCTTGAAGACAATAAAATACTAACAATTGCTGAAATTTCTAAACGCAAAGCAAAAAAAGAAGAAGAGCAAGAACTCAAACCTGAAGATTACGCATTATTTAGCCGCCATAACTTATTAGCGCCAATTATTGCTAAATTTAAACAGCAAGCATCAGTGCAACAAGCTATGCAGTTAGTTGAAATCAGCGGGAATGTTACTTTCCCTGGTATTTATCCATTAATGATTGGTGGTGAGGTAAAAGACTTAATAACTGCAGCTGGTGGTTTATTGGAGTCTGCCTACGTAAAACAAGCTGAAATTACACGTATTGTAGCCAGCGATGGTTCTAAAATAGAACACTTACGATTTGATCTTGAAAGCGCCATGAAGGGCGGCCTTCAAAGTAATATTACATTACAAAGTAAAGACAGCATAAACGTTTTCGCTATTCCAAACTGGCAAGAAAACGTAAAAGTAAAATTAAAAGGCGAGCTTAAATTCCCAGGCACGTACACTATACGCCGTGGTGAAACGCTAACTGAATTACTTGAACGCGCAGGTGGTTTTTCACAATTTGCAGAGCAAAAAGCAGCTGTATTTACCCGTACATCAATTAAAGAACAAGAGGAAAAGCAGTTAGCGCGTTTATCTACAGAACTTCGCCGCGACATTGCCTCTAAGAGCTTCCAAAACTCTGTAAGCAGTAACACACTTTCTTATGAAGAAATGAACAAGCTGTTAAACGACCTCGCAAGTGTAGAAGCCGTAGGACGTTTAGTAATTGATTTACCTTTAATTGTGGATAATCAACAAAACTTAGTATTACAAGATGGCGACACGCTTTACGTACCAAGTAAGCGCGATTCAATCAGCGTAATTGGTGAAGTTAACTACTCAACATCACATCTTTATAAATCAGGTGTTAGTGTTGATGATTATATAGCGCTAAGTGGTGGCCTGAAAGAGCGTGCGGCTGAAGACCGAATTTACATTATTAAAGCCAATGGTTCAGTGAAAATACCAAACACAGGAGGCTGGTTTGCAGCAAATAATGCTGATCAGTTAGAACCAGGCGATACCATAGTAGTGCCAATGGACGCAGGGCATATGGATAAACTAACGCTGTGGAGCACAGCAACGCAAATACTTTACCAACTAGGCGTAGCAGTAGCCGCGATAGGCAGCCTGTAATATAGGGTTATAAACAACGGGTATCGGGCTGTGGGCTATTAGCTAAGGGCTAAGAGCTAAGGGCTCGAAACTCGTAGCCCGTGGCTCGCAGCTAAAATGTTTTTTAAAGCGGGGCTTTACGCCTCGCTTATGTAGCAGCGACTTTATGTCGCGTTAAAGTGATTTTATTTACCACAAAGGGTAAAGAGAACACAGAGAAAGAGAACAATGACATCTGTTTAGGTTTTATTTGTCTTATCATCTCAGTGTATCGCGCAGCGCCTCAGTGTACTCTGTGGTTCAAAACAATTTTTAAAGCGGGCTTTTAACCCGCAGGTTTTTACTTAAAGGTTATGAGCATTAGCCTAGAACCTAAAACCTGTTTTTTTATCAGACCGTAGGAACTGCAACCTAGGGGCGGAAGCGTGCCCGAAGGGCTAGACAAGCAAATAGTTTTGCTTTCAAGCTGGAGCGAGAGGAGCTCTGCGACGAACTGGAACGTGGAGCGTGCCCGAAGGGCTAGACAAGCAAATAGTTTTGCTTTCAAGCTGGAGCGAGAGGAGCTCTGCGACGAACTGGAACGTGAAGCGTGCCCGAAGCTCGAAACGTCTATAGTGATTTTATTCACCACAGAGGGTAAAGAGAACACAGAGAAAGAGAACAATGACATCTGTTTAAGTTTTATTTGTCTTATCTTCTCAGTGTAGCGTGCAGCGCCTCGGTGTACTCTGTGGTTCAAAATGATTTTGTAGACGGGGTTATCTCGCGTATACGTAGCAGCGACTTTATGTCGCGTCTATAGTGATTTTATTCACCACAGAAGGTAAAGAGAAGCCGTTAGGGATTAGGGAAGTGACGAATTGCGAGCTTCCGGGTTTAAATAGCCTGTAGGCGGGGCTTTATACCGCGCAAACATGTTTCTCTGTGAAGCACGCAGTGCCTCGGTGTACTCTGTGGTTCAAAATGATTTTATATGCGGAGCTTTATGTCGCGTAAATGTAGCAGCAGGTTGGTGTTACAAGGGACGAGCAAAAGTCCCTAAAACCTAAAACAATAACTTGACCTAATGTTCTTGTTATACAATTTTTTGATAGCTGATAGCTGATAGCTGATAGCTGATAGCTGATAGCTGATAGCTGATAGCTGATAGCTGATAGCTGATAGCTGATAGCTGATAGCCTAACTTATGAGATTTAAATGGAAAACAACTCAAATAACCCAAACCTAGCAAATGGTTCAGTGACTAATAATATTGCCGACGACGAAATAGACCTTCGTGAATTATTTAGCGTTATTTGGCAAGGCAAGTTGATAGTTATTGCTTTAACCATTTTATTTTCTGTGGCATCAGTTTTGTACGCTATTAGTCTTCCGAATATTTATAAATCTGAAGCGTTACTAGCACCTGCAGAAGCTCAGCAGCAAGGTGGTTTAGGCGTATTAGCAAGCCAGTTTGGCGGTTTGGCAAGTTTAGCTGGGGGGAGTTTGGGGGGCGGTTCAATAAATAAAGCTCAGCTTGCGCTAGAGGTGATTAAATCACGGCAGTTCGCAGCTAACTTTATAAAAAAGCATAAAATCTTACCGGATTTAATGGCTATCAATGAGTGGCAACATAAAAATAATACTATCACTTATGACGATGAGCTTTATGATAAAGCCAGCGATAAATGGGTTCGTGAAGTTAAAGCTCCTTATGAGTCAAAACCGTCAATGCAAGAAGCTTTTAGTGTCTTCAGCGAAGTAATGAGAGCTAATGCAGATGAAAAGTCTGGAATGTTTATTATTTCAGTAGAACATCAATCTCCTTTTATTGCAAAACAATGGGTCAATTGGCTAATCGAAGATATTAATTTAGAAATGAAAACCCGAGATGTTGAAGAAGCTAATCGAAGTACTGAATTTTTAATGCGTCAATTAGAGCAAACCCAAATTACAGATATACGTACAGTTTTATATAATTTGATAGAAGAACAAGCAAAAACAATTATGTTCGCCAATGTACGTGATGAATATGTATTTAAAACTATTGACCCAGCTATAGTTCCCGAAAAAAAATCAGCCCCTCAACGAGCACTCATTTGTATATTAGGTGCTTTTTTAGGCGGCTTTTTTGGAGTCATCATAGTGCTTATTAGATTTTATACTCCTAAGAACAAATAAAGTGATTAAATCATCTTGTAATTAGAATCTAAAAACGAGTAATTACAATAAGGAGAGTCTATTTAGCTATATTATTTAGCATAAATGGTTCTCCAACTTGGTAAGTATAAAGTTAAGTAGGCCTAAATATTATTAGCCTGGAGTGTTTTCAAGGTAACTTCAGTGATAAATCTAACCAAGGATATTAAATGAACAATATATTACCACTTATAGGTCGCAAAAAAGCTTTGTTTACCAAAGATATTAGTAAACATGAAGAAGAGCTTCGTAATATAGTTTCAAGCTCTCGCTTTCTAGTTTTAGGTGGTGCAGGTTCTATTGGTCAAGCTGTTACTAAAGAAATTTTTAAACGTAACCCTAAAAAACTTCATGTTGTTGATATTAGCGAAAATAACATGGTTGAGTTAGTGCGTGACATTCGTAGTTCTTTTGGCTATATCGACGGTGACTTTCAAACCTTCGCACTTGATATTGGCTCTGTTGAGTATGATGCATTTATAAAAGCAGATGGCCAATATGACTATGTATTGAACTTGTCTGCACTTAAACATGTTCGTAGTGAAAAAGACCCATTTACATTAATGCGTATGATTGACGTAAATGTTTTTAATACCGATAAAACGATTCAGCAATCGATTGATTGTGGAGCTAAAAAATACTTTTGTGTATCTACAGATAAAGCAGCGAATCCAGTTAATATGATGGGGGCTTCAAAGCGTATAATGGAAATGTTCTTAATGCGTAAAAGTGAAGACATTGCTATTTCTACCGCTCGATTTGCAAACGTTGCTTTTTCAGATGGCTCATTGCTACATGGTTTCAATCAGCGCATACAAAAACAACAACCAATAGTCGCACCGAGTGATATCAAACGCTACTTTGTTACACCTCAAGAATCTGGTGAGCTATGTTTAATGTCATGTATTTTTGGTGAAAATAGAGATATTTTCTTTCCAAAATTAAGTGAAGCTTTACACTTAATTACCTTTGCAGATATTGCTGTAAAATACCTTCATGATCGAGGTTACGAACCTTTCTTATGTAAAACTGAAGACGAAGCACGTGAGCTAGTAAAAACGCTACCAGCTCACGGAAAGTGGCCGTGTTTATTTACTGAAAGTGACACTACAGGTGAAAAAGATTTCGAAGAGTTCTTTACCGATAGTGAAACATTAGACATGGAGCGTTTTGAAAATTTAGGCATTATCAAAAATGACGCAATTTTCGAGCAAGCATTATTATCTGAGTTTGAAGAAAAAATTACTCAAATGAAAGCTGATAAAAATTGGACTAAAGACGAAATTGTCTCACTTTTCTTTAAAATGCTTCCTGATTTTGGGCATAAAGAAACGGGCAAATACCTTGATGGTAAAATGTAATTAGGCAGATATATCATGACTAAACAGCTTGTTTCATTTGTAAAAGATCTCTACCAAACTAACGAGTTTATTCCTCTGCACGCACCCACTTTTTCAGGGAATGAACAACAATATGTATCCGAAACTATAAGCAGCACGTTTGTTTCAAGTGTTGGTAAGTTTGTAGATGACTTTGAAACACATATTGAAAATTACACCGGCACCGCAAAAGCAGTGGCTACTGTAAATGGTACCGCCGCGTTGCATGCAGCACTCTATATGGCGGGAGTTAAAAATAACGATATCGTTATTACTCAAGCACTTACTTTTGTAGCAACCTGTAATGCTTTACATCACATGGGGGCTGAGCCTGCGTTTGTTGATGTATCACCTGTTAGCTTGGGTTTATGCCCTAAAGCATTGTCTGCATTTTTAGAGCAACATGCGGTATTAACCGAATCGGGGCCGATACATAAAAAAACAAAACAGCGCTTTCAGGCAGTGGTGCCAATGCATACATTTGGGCATCCTGTTGAGCTTGATGAACTAATTAGTGTGTGCAATGAGTGGCAGATTGCCTTAGTCGAAGATGCAGCAGAAAGCCTTGGCTCATTTTATAAAGGTAAGCATACAGGTACGTTAGGTGATTTTGGCGCAATTAGCTTTAATGGTAATAAAATTATTACCACCGGTGGCGGCGGCATGGTTTTATGCAAAACCTTAGCCTCGGGGCAGTATACAAAGCATATAACCACTACAGCTAAGGTTCCTCATCCGTATGAATTCTTTCATGATGAAGCGGGCTTTAATTATCGTATGCCTAATCTAAATGCAGCACTTGGTTGTGCGCAAATGGAAAGCCTTGCCGCATTTATCGACAATAAACGTCACCTCGCCAGCCTATATTTAGACTTTTTTAAAGGCTCTGACTTTAAATTTGTAACAGAGCCTAGCTATGCAAAATCAAACTATTGGTTAAATGCAATTATTTGCCCAAATCCCAGTGAGCGAGAAAAGCTACTAAAGCAGACTAATGCTGATGGTGTTATGACTCGACCAATATGGCAATTAATGCATCGACTACCTATGTTCGAAAATGCAATGCGAGGCGATTTAAGCCATTCAGAGTTTATTGAAGCTCACTTAGTTAACATACCAAGCTCTCCAGTTAAAAGTTTAGGCAAGTTATAATGACACAGAAAATAGCTGTATTTACAGGGACTCGTGCAGAGTATGGACTGCTGTACTGGCTTATAAAAGATATTCAAAGTGATCCAGAGCTTACATTACAGCTATTAGTTTCAGGCATGCATTTATCATCTGAGTTTGGTGAAACCTACAAACAAATAGAGCAAGATGGTTTTAGCATAGATGAAAAAATAGAAATTCTACTCTCATCAGATACTGCCGTCGGTACCGCTAAAAGTATGGGGCTTGGTGTGCTTGGTTTTGCTGATGCACTAAGTAGATTAAAGCCTGATGCGCTGGTCATTTTAGGTGACCGCTTTGAAGCACTTGCGGCTGCTCAAACCGCAATGATATTACGCATACCTATTTTGCATCTGCACGGAGGCGAAATCACCGAAGGGGCGTATGATGACGCTATTCGACATGCTATTACTAAACTTAGCTATTTACACGGAACCTCTACCGAGGAATATCGCCAACGTGTAATCCAGTTAGGTGAGATGCCTGAGCGAGTTAAAAATATTGGTGCAATTGGCCTAGATCATTTATCACGTAGTGATTTTATGAGTGTTAATGAAATTGGCAACTCATTAAACTTTAATTTAAAGCAGCCTTACTTTCTTGTTACCTATCATCCAGTAACGTTAGGTGAAGAGCCACCGGAGCAAAGCTTTAGCGCATTACTCGATGCATTAGATGAGTTTAAAGATCATCAGGTTATTCTAACCTACCCCAATGCAGACGATGGTGGGCGCCGTATAATTCCAATACTTGAAGATTATGCTAAACAGCACCCTAATAGAGTATGTGCAATACCGTCATTGGGACAAAAGCGCTATTTGAGCACGGTAAAAAATGCCGCTGTTGTTATTGGTAATTCATCGAGTGGTATCATTGAAGTCCCCGCATTTAACGTGCCTACAGTCAATATAGGCGTACGACAAAAAGGCCGTTTAGCAGCTAAAAGTGTACTTAACTGTATAGCAACAAAAGCCGCTATTTCAGCAGCAATAAAATCGGCTGTTACAGGTAGCTATAAAGCTCCAGGCGAAACAATTATTAATCCATATGGCGCCGGCAATGCAAGTGCTCAAGCAATTCAAATGCTCAAATCTTTAGAGTTTGAGCCGAGCAAATCTTTTTACGATTTAAAGTGAGAACCTCCATGACATTAATTATAGCTGAAGCTGGTGTTAACCATAATGGCAGTGACGACATAGCGTTTTCTCTTGTTGATGCTGCGCATCAAGCAGGAGCCAATATAGTTAAATTCCAAACATTTAAAGCTAAAAATTTAGTCACTGAAGATGCACAACAAGCAGAGTATCAAGTCACTAATAGTGGTCAAAAAGAGTCTCAGTACTCAATGCTAAAGCGATTAGAGTTGAGCTACGAAACGCACCATAAGCTAGTGAAATATTGTAATGAGTTAGGTATTGAGTTTTTATCTACCGCATTTGACTCAGAAAGCCTTTCATTTTTAGTTGATGATTTAGGAATAACGCGCCTAAAACTACCATCGGGTGAAATTACTAACGCGCCATTAGTACTAGAACACGCAAGAACAGGTTGTGATCTAATCGTATCAACAGGTATGGCAACGCTTTCTGAAATAGAGCAGGTATTATCAGTAATTGCTTTTGGTTATTTAAACCCAGAAGGCAATCCAACAGAAGAAGCATTACAAACAGCGTATTTTTCAGAGCAAGGTAAGCAATTATTAAAAGAAAAAGTAACACTTTTACACTGTACTACCGAATACCCAGCACCATTTAATGATATAAATTTAAATGCCATGGACACCATGAAAGACGCCTTTAAGCTAGAAGTGGGTTACTCAGATCATAGTGCCGGAATTGTAGTACCAATTGCTGCTGTCGCTAAAGGGGCTGTTTTAATTGAAAAGCATTTTACAGTCGATAAAGCATTGCCAGGTCCTGATCACAAAGCATCTCTTGATCCTATCGAATTAAAAGAAATGGTTGATGGGATTCGTATTGTAGAAAAAATATTAGGTGATGGCATTAAAGGGCCGCGCCCTTCTGAAGTTAAAAATAAAGCCGTAGCTCGTAAAAGTGTAGTTGCAGCACAAGCAATTAAAAAAGGCGAGGTGTTCACTGCAGATAATTTAGCTGTAAAGCGCCCCGGTGGTGGAGTAGAGCCAATAAATTTTTGGAAGTTATTAGATACTCCTGCATCTAGAGATTACTCAATAGGTCAATTACTCGATGAAAAATAAGCCACTTATTATAATTGGCGGGGGGGGGCATGCAGCGGTATTAGCAGAGATCCTCCTTAAGCAAAATAAAAAAATAGTGAATGTCGTTGCACCTGAGTTAATGGCGGCCGGTAATCTCTTTGATAATATAGAATTACTTCACAACGATGATGATATCCTTAAATTTAACCCTCAAGAAGTTTTGTTAGTTAACGGTATAGGCTCAATGCCTTATAAATCTGTAAGAGAAGCGATTTATAGTCGCTTTAAAAAACTAGGCTATGAGTTTGCAACAGTCATTGCTGATTCAGCCATAGTATCAGATTATTCTATGATAGGTTGCGGTGTTCAAGTAATGAATAATTGTGTGGTTAATATCGGCACTGTGGTTGGAGAAAACACGATTATAAATACCTCGTCATCAATAGACCACGATTGTAATATTGGCGCACACTGTCATTTAGCTCCAGGATCTACAATAAGTGGCCAGGTTGTAATAGAAAATAATGTTCACATAGCTACGGGTAGCAATTTAATTAATGATATTACTATTGGCCGAAATAGTATAATTGGTGTTGGTGCAAATATAACAAAGTCAATTCCAGCGAACTCAATTGTTTATGGTGCGCGCGCAATAGTTAAAGGATTAGAAAGTAATGACGGTTAATTGGCAAAAAGTAGTAATTGAGCCTTCAGTTTCAATCAAAGAAGCGTTAAGAGTTATTGATAAAGAGGCCTTAAGGGTCGCTTTGGTTGTTGATAACAATAAGTTGATTGGTATGGTAACAGATGGTGATATTCGTAGAGGGATATTACAAGGAGTAGAGCTTTCTGCGCCAGTAAGCGAAATAATGAATACTAAGCCAGTAAGTGCTAACGATTCAGTAAGTAGCCATGACTTAAAAGCCCTGATGCAGTCGCGCAAGATATTATCACTACCAATCGTTAATGACGATAAGCAACTCGTTGGGTTAAAAACATTATACGATACCCTTGTAATTGAAAAACGTGAGAACCCAGTGTTTATAATGGCCGGTGGGTTTGGAACTCGTTTAAAACCGCTAACAGATAATTGCCCAAAGCCAATGCTAAAGGTAGGCGACAAGCCTATGCTTGAAACATTAATTAATAACTTTAAAAATTATGGATTTTACAAGTTTTATATCTCTACACACTACTTGCCAGAGGTAATCATGGATTACTTTGGGAACGGCGAAAATTTTGACGTTGAAATTACATATGTGCATGAAGAAACGCCACTTGGCACAGGGGGCGCGCTCTCACTACTGCCAGATGATTTACCGAAAGAGCCATTAATTATGATTAATGGCGATATCTTAACGAATGTTGATTTTTCTAAAGTGCTAAACTTTCATGTTAAAAAGGCTAGTGATGCCACAATGTGCGTCCGTGATTATGAGATTAAAATTCCCTTTGGAGTAATTGAAGGTGAAGGGCATCAAATTACAGGCATGGTAGAAAAGCCAACATACCGTTACTTTGTTAATGCTGGTATTTATGTGATTTCGCACAATATTATTAATTCACTTCCAAAGAGGCAGCACTTAGATATGCCAAGTTTATTTGAACAAAAACAAGCAGAAGGGCTTAAAACATTGAAGTTCCCTATTCATGAGTATTGGTTAGATGTAGGGCGTCATGATGATTTTCAAAAAGCACAGTTAGATATCAATACCTTAGGAATTAATAATGATTAATGGTAAAAAAGTTTTGGCAGTAATTCCAGCCCGAGGAGGAAGTAAAAGGCTACCAAGAAAAAATATATTAAAATTAGCTGGAAAACCTTTAATTGCTTGGAGTATAGAGGCAGGGCTAAATAGTAAATATGTTGATGAAGTTATTGTTACTAGTGATGACAATGAAATATTAAACATATCTAAAAGCCTCGGTGCAGATACCATTAAGAGGCCTGAGGTATTGGCTTCTGATATTGCTACCACTTTCGATGCGATAAAGCATGTTATTGATAATACACAATCATATGATTATATCATTTTATTGCAAGCTACAAGCCCTCTTAGAAATGAAACGCATTTAGATAGTGCAGTAGAGTTATTAATTAAAAAACAAGCTGATTCTATAGTTAGTGTATGCGAGATGAACCATTCACCTTTATGGTCAAATACCTTAAATGGTGATTTATCGATGGATGACTTTTTAGATGAAGAAGTACTAAATAAGCGTAGTCAAGACTTGGAAAAGTACTACAGGTTGAACGGTGCAATTTATATTTGTAAGGTAGACAAGCTATTAGCTGCTGGTAGTTTTATGCTAAAAGCTAATACTTTTGCATATTTAATGGATAGCAAAAGCTCTATCGATATAGATGAAGAAATTGACTTCAAGATAGCAGAGACTTATTTAAATACAGGAGAGCAAAGTATATCGACTGGTGAAGTAAGTAGTAATTATGAGTAAAAAGTTTAATCTGTTTTTTGTACAAAGTCCTCTTCAGTTAGAATCTGCAACCCAAGCACGTGACAGCTTAGATATTTCTAATTCAATTATTTTTATAGATATCTATGGAAAAAACGATAAAAACTACAGTCAAATAATGAATGCATTGGATGATAAGTGGGGCAAGGTTTATATATCTCATGGTAAAAATATTTTATTGATGTATATCTCTTATATATTTTTCCTATTAAAACTATGGTTTAAATATAGGCAAAAAGTCGAACGCTTTTTTTACGGCGATTATAGAAGTCCTGATTATGCTATTTATGAATCGATTATTAGCCCTTGCGAATCCATCCTATTAGATGATGGGGCCGTAACTATTGCAATGCAAAAAGCATTTATAAAAAAAAAGAAAAGTGTGTTTAAAATTAAAACACTAAAGCATAAAATTTTCAAAAAAATATTAGAAAAACCAAGGGTGCCAAATTTGTTTACGTTTTTTGAACTTGACATGTTTATGCTCCCTAAACAAGTCAATTACCATAAAAATAAAAATGAGCACCGTGTAATATCAACTACTTCTTCTTATTACTACTTCATAGGTACTAAGCTTTCGGAAGCTAATTATATGAAAGAAAGTGATGAATTACGCATCCTTAATGTTGTATTTAATGATTACCATAATAAAAAATTGTTTTATATACCTCATAGAGGGGAGTCAGAAAAAAAGCTAGATAAAATTAAAGAGATAGGGTTTGAAATTAAAAACTTAAATCAACCTTTAGAGGCCTTTTATAGTACAGCTAATGTTATGCCAGAAAAAATTCTGTCTTATTACTCAACTGCACTTTATACATGTTACTTAAAATTTAACTCGCAAGTGGATTTGATTGCGTTTGATATTCGCCAATATTTAACCCCCAAAGTCTCGTTAGAAAATATTGATATTGTTTATGATTACTATAAAGATTTAGGAATGGAAATAAAAGCAATTAGATTATAGTTATAATGAAAAGCTATTAGCCCTTGTTAAAGCTATATTATCCAAAATTGAAGGAATTGCTTTGTTAAAAAATACTCTTATATATTCACTTAGTTCGATTGCAAGTGCTGCTATCCCATTTGTATTGTTACCTGTTTTAACAAGGTATCTCACACCTACTGAATATGGTCAAATAGCAATGTTTACCATTTTTACTACCGCATTGGCTTCTGTCGTAGGTTTA
Source organism: Pseudoalteromonas sp. TAE79 (assembly GCF_000498015.1). Taxonomy (NCBI): domain Bacteria; kingdom Pseudomonadati; phylum Pseudomonadota; class Gammaproteobacteria; order Alteromonadales; family Pseudoalteromonadaceae; genus Pseudoalteromonas; species Pseudoalteromonas sp. TAE79. The sequence continues at coordinate 50,271 of NZ_AUTL01000224.1, read as the reverse complement.
AGTGTTCAGGGCGCTGCAAATAGACGTTTTTTTGATGACAATGCATCAGTACTCGAATTAGCTAAGTTTAATGGCAATTGCTTTTTTATTTTACTTGCGAGCACGTGTTTCGCCCTAGCATTTTTATTTTTAGTAGATACTTTATTAGCTGAATACTTAGGCATTCCATCTAGTTGGATTTATCTCGGGGTATTAAGTGTTTTTTTTAGTTTTGTAATTAATATACGGTTAGGTCAATGGCAAGTAAGGGGTAAGGCTAAAGCATATGGGGTATTGCAAATAACAAATGCGGTTACCGTTTTATTATTGAGTTTATTGTTTGTTATCCCATTACAGCTAGGCCCTGATGGTAGGGTTTATGGGATTATTTTGGCAAGTACTTTTATTGGTATTATTGCATATAAAACATTACATAAAGACAAGCTTGTTTTATTAAAATGCTGCCGTACAGATATTAATTATGCGTTATCATTTGGCCTACCATTGATACCCCATGTCTTAGGTGGATTTTTGTTATTATCGCTAGATAGGCTTGTTATCAATAAAGAGCTTGGTTTAGAAATGACAGGTATTTACATGGTAGCTGTTAATTTGGGAAGTGCTTTGAACATTATTTTCAATAGTATTAATAAAGCTTATGTCCCGTGGTTGTTTGAGCAGCTAAAAAGAGACGATGATAATAACAAGTTATCCATTGTAAAAAAAACGTATACATATTTTGTTTTTTTAATGATTATGGCGGNGCGCCGCCAATATTAGAGGTAATCGTTGGTGAAGAATACCGTGAAGCGGCCAATATCTTACCATTAATTTTAACGGGGCAAGTTTTTTTAGGTATGTATTATATGGTTACTAACTATATTTTTTATATTAAGAAAACTAAGTATTTATCATATGTAACTATTTTATCTGGTATAATAAATATTATATTGTTACTGGTGCTAGTTCCTCTGTATGGTATTGCTGGGGCTGCCTTTGCATTTTTAATTGCAAATTTTACTAGGTTTATATTAACGTGGGCTGTTAGTGCATTTTTATATAAGATGCCATGGAATTTGAGAATAGTAAAGTAAGCTATTCAGTATAGGGATTTTCGCGCTAATTATACTGTATAATTACTCTTCAAGAACTTCTTATTTATTTCTGCACCTAGCATTTTTGGCCTTGTGTTATTTTTTGGTATTTAAAGGTTAGAGATGCTTATTTACGCTTTATTATTTTTGTTTCTTTGTAGTTTTATCTATATAGAAAACATTAAAATAGACAAAACAAGAACACTGAGCCTAGGTGTTAAAAGTACTATTTCACTAGTCACAGTAACTTGTTTAATTGTCATATCAGCAGTTCGTTGGCATACAGGACAAGATTTTGCTACGTACTTAGCTATTTACAATTATATTCCTTCCATACTGAGTGGAGACGATATCTTCCGTGGTTATGGCAACATAGAACCAGGTTTTAAACTCTTAGCTGCGGTCGCTAAAGCATTTGATTCGCACGTGGTTTATTTTGCTCTATGTGCCGCTTTAAGCTTACTTCCATTATGCTTAGGGTTAAAAAAATTCAATAAATATAAAAAGATTACATTGTCTTATGGGGTTTTGATTTATTTTTGTTTCTTTTATATAAATTATAACTTTAACGCCATGAGACAAGCTATTGCTATGGGTTTTTTTATTTATAGCATTTCCTATATATACGAAAAAAAGTCTCTGAAAGTCTTTTTTATATCTATATTTTCTGCACTCTTTCATTCTACTGGGCTTATCATTCTGATAGGGTACATTGTTAGTCGCTTCTTTTTGATAAATTCCTATAAGAAATTCTTGTTTATTATTTTTTTATCTTTTATCGCTTATAAAGTTGATATCTTGACGCGTATTTTTATGATGGTAGGTGTTGATATAACTCGCTGGCAAGATTTATGGGGTGAGGTTAGCCTATCGTCTATAATACTAAGATTGATAATAATAGGTGTGCTTATCTTTCCTAAGCCAATATTTAAACAAGGAAGGTTAGCAGCTTTATTATTTACACTTTATATGTTTGGCTTTTTCATATACATGGCATTAGGTAGTGTGGATATGATGGCAGCTAGGTTTAATATGTTTTTTAGAGTGCTAGAGGTGCTTTTAATTCCATTGTTAATTGCTAGCTATAATTTTAAAGTTAATAAATGTGTTCAGTTTTTATTTCTATTAACTATATATGTTTTAGTTTTATATGTAACAGCTTCAACAGAAATAAATAATTATAAATTTTACTTTTAAGTCATTAAAAAGAGTAAAACCAAGAGGGTTATCATGGTATCAGTTATTATTACCACGAAGGATAGAGTTGAATTTTTAAAGAGGGCTGTTAAAAGCGTTGTAGATAATGATAAAAGACCAGATGAAATAATTATAGTCAACGATGGTGGGGCTACTATTAGTCTCTCTATGCTAAATATAGATGAAAGCGCTGAAATAGAGTTTACCATCATCAATCATACTAAGAGCTTAGGCGGTAATGTTGCTAGAAATAAAGGGGCAGAAGCATCAAAAGGTGAGTTTTTATTTTTCTTAGATGACGACGATGCATATACTCACGATAGTATCAGAACTAGATTAGAGCAATTTAACAACCAAGATGTAGGGTTAGTCTATACAGGTAAAAAATTCGTTTATAACGACGATTTAACTTCAATTGTTAGAGAGAACCACCCAAAACATAAAGGCTCTTGCTTCGAAAGTCTTCTAAAGTTAGGTAATATCATTGGTTCTACTTCATGTGTGTCTGTAAGCAGAAAGTTTTTTATTGAGGCAGGTATGTTTGATGAGAAGCTGAAGGCTTCACAAGACTATGATTTATGGATAAGAATAGCCAAGCTATCGTTAGTGGCTCACAACAATACTTCATCTATATTATATACAATACATAAAAGCAACACTCAAATAAGTGGCAATTATATGAAGTACTTAGAGGTCAGCGATTATTTAGCAAATAAATATGAAGCTTCTTTAATAAGCCTAAATTTATATGATTCTTTTTTAGCTGCTAGATATTTAAGAGTTTCTCTTGCGGCATCAAGGACAAAACCCTTAATTAGGTTTAAATACGCAGTAAAATCATTTGTTAAAAGACCCTCTATTAAAGCATTATTTATGTTACTACCAGTATCAATCACTAGCTATTTTTATACCTTGTCCTGATGATAACGCTAAAGTAATGCTTTATATAAATATAGACAGCTTAATCTCTATTTTTAAATGATTATTTTTGACAAGTGTTATTTAGAGGCGCATCGAGTTAAAAATATCGCCTTATTACATACCAATTAAGAGTTAAATATGCACCTCATTTCAATTATTACGGCAACTTATAATTCTAGTTCAGAATTACTTGAAACTTATGAGTCTATATCCTCACAAACGCTAGACAATTGGGAATGGCTTGTAACTGATGACTGCTCATCTGATTCAACATATCAATTGTTGCTTGAAATATCAGAAAAAGATAAAAGAGTAAAAGTTTATAAAAATGCCGTTAATTCAGGTGCTGCTGTCGCCCGTAATAGCTCATTAAGCCGTGCTAAAGGCGACTTTATAGCGTTTATTGATAGCGACGATTGTTGGCTTCCTAATAAGCTTGAAAAGCAGGTGGCCTTTATGGGGGATAGCATTGACTTTTCTTTTACTGCCTATGCCTTGATAGATCATCGTGGGGAGTTAATAGATAAAACGGTAGATGCAACTCAAACTGGCTTTTTTACATATGAAGACATGCTAAGAAAAAAAGCAACCTTAGGGTGCTCCACTGTGATGTTAAGGCGTAATGCTTTTTCTGATATTACTATGCCTTTACTAAGAACAGGGCAAGATTATGCAACATGGCTAAAGTTATTAAAATCAGGGGGAAACGCTTACTTATTAAATGAGGTACTAACGTATTACAGAATAATGCCTAACTCTATTTCTAGAAACAAATTAAAAAAGGCCAAGCGGCAGTGGCAAATTTATCGTGAAGTAGAAAAGCTTCCTTTTAAAAAAGCAGTTACTTGTTTTACCTTTTATGCATGGAGAGCTGTGTTCCGTAAGTCGTGATACCTGTAAAAGCCTAAACATTTAAACTTCACTCTTTGAATAGGTCTTTAGTTTACACTTTTATTCAATTCGTGTTCAGATTTTAGCTATAGAATAGATGAGTAGCCTATTGCTAAACAAAGAACTGAATAATTAAATCTGTCTAATGTAGATCGATATTAAGGCAAAGCTATTTTATTTTTAATCGTTATTGTTTAGAAAAGCACTAAAAGATTTGTAATACTTAGGTGCGTTACTAGTCAATTAAAGAAAGAGCTAGCTGTAAAGCAATGCCTAAAGCTCTTTTTTCACCAAGGAATACTGAAGCGTATTTAGGAAAATTATTTCTTTAGCTGTAATTATTTAAAAATTCAGAAACCACACTTTTAAATTTCAAGATGTTTTAAATTACCTGAAACAACCAAATTAAGTTAGCTTAATTAGTTAACACGGAACTTTATATGATTTTAGATCTTCTATTTACCTTTGTTATTGCATTCGCAATGCTATTTCTAATGCGAAAAGTAGCACGCAATATTGGACTTGTAGACATTCCCTCAGGCAGAAAAGCTCATACAGGTAATATTCCCCTAGTTGGCGGCGTGGCAATATGTATCACAATAGTTCATTACATTTATTCTCACCCAGGTATGATTAATCACGAAAACCTATTTATGCTTTGCATAACTGCGCTTACAGCAATCGGTGTTCTTGATGATAAATATGATTTAAGCGTTAAGTTTAGGATCATCATACAAACGGCTATCTCTATAGTTATGATTTACTTTGCAGGTGCTCAAATGCAGTCTTTGGGTAATATGTTCGGTATTGGAGAAATTTTTCTCACATGGCTTGGTCCTGTGATTACCGTGTTTGCAGTGATCGGCTGTATTAATGCTTTTAATATGGTTGATGGTATCGATGGGCTTCTTGGTGGTTTATCAATTGTTACATTTGGCAGCATAGCTATTTTATTATCTTTGTCGGGTGAGCAAAAACTTAGCTATTTATGTATATTGTTGGTAATTACTATGATCCCTTATATTATAATGAACTTGGGTTTATTCGGTCGTGCTAGAAAAGTATTTATGGGTGATGCAGGTAGTATGATGATAGGCTTTACTGTAATTTGGCTTTTAATTGGCGCTAGCCAAAATCCAGGTAGCCCAATGATCCGTCCTGTAACAGCATTATGGTTAATCGCAGTCCCTTTAATGGATATGGTTGCAATAATGATACGTAGAATTAAACAAAAAAAATCACCATTTAAGCCAGATAGAGAGCATTTACATCATATCTGCCAAAGAATTGGCTGCTCTCCCATGCAAACATTGGCGTTAATTTGTTTTATAGCCTCGGTGTTTGCTTCAGTGGGGATGCTGGGAGAGGTATATAATATCCCAGAGTACTATATGTTTTATTGCTTTCTAGTAGTATTTTGTCTTTATTTATATGCACTTGCAAACTATTGTAGAGTAATTAACTACATAAGGTGTAAGCTTGGGCTGCCTGAACTTACAATACAACAATAACTTGCTTGTTGTTTATAGAGTAAAATAAAGTTACATAAATACTAGAAAATCCAAATGGCACTTAAAGCTGAGTGCCATTTGAACATACTTTAACAACAGGTGCTGTGGGTTTATTTATACTTCACTGCGTGGCTCATTAACACCTTCCAATCTCTATTTTAACTTCACTACTTAACACTTCCTTGTACTTTGCTGCTAAGGCGTTTTTTGCATCATCATCGCCATGTACAATTTTTATATGGCTTGGCTTTTTATACATACCCGTTACAAACTTAATTAATCCGTTTTGATCGGCATGGGCACTGTACCCGCTAATTGTATGTACTTTTGCGTTTATAGTAATGCGAGCATCATTTATAAAAACATACCCATTACGTGGGCCATATTTTTGGATCTCGCGGCCTAACGTTTTGTTTCCTTGGTAACCTACAAACAATACATCGGTGGTTTTGTCATTTAAAAATCGCTCAAGATAGTTAACTATTCGGCCACCAGTGCACATGCCACTTGCCGCTAATATTATGGCTGGTGTTTGTCGCGAACTTAAATAGTTAATAATAGCTATGTGCTCTTTGTGTGAATCAACCGTAGTTAGGTTTTTAAAATCGAGCGGGTGCCTACCGTTTGCAACTTTGCGTTTGGCCTCGCTATCCCATAGGTGCTTAAATTTTTTGTATTGCTCGGTGAAATTGGCAGCCATAGGGGAGTCGAGTATTACGTGAATGTCTTGCCACTTAGACTTTTTAGATGAGCTATGTATGAGTTGCTCCAGCTCATATAGTAGCTCTTGTGTACGGCCAATACTAAAAGCTGGCACTAACACCACGCCATTATCGCTAACAGCGCGTTCAATAATGCTTTTTAGCGTTTGAGTGCGCTCTTTACGGCCTTGATGATTTTTATCCCCGTAGGTTGATTCAATAACGAGGGTATCGGCTTTATAGGGCGGCTTAGGCGAAGGGAGTAGCGGGGTGTATGGCGCACCTAAGTCTCCCGAAAATACAACGCGATGTTTGTTGTTATTGCTATTTGTAACATCAATTTCAACGTAGGCAGAACCTAATATATGGCCCGCACGCTGAAACCGCGCTTTAGCTTTACTGGGCCCTTTGCAAGGTAGTTCAAACCACGTTTTATAGTCAACAGCTACGATACGCTTATTTAATAAGCTTAAGCAGGCAGCTATAATTTTAGGGTCGCGGGTTACACCCACTTTTAAAGCATCTTCTATTACCAAAGGTAATAAGCTGGCCGATGCAATACTTGTAAAAATAGAGCCTTTAAAACCGGCTGCTAATAGGTAAGGAATTCGGCCAACATGGTCAATATGGCAATGGGTAACAATAAGGGCAGTAACATGGGTAATAGTAAACTCAATTGAAAGGTCGGCTTTAGAGTCTTCGCCTTGAAATAACCCGCAATCAATAAGCACACTTGTTTGCTCGTTAACTACCAGCTCGTGGCACGAACCAGTAACGCCGTTAACCGCTCCGTGGTGAAGTATTTGCATTGTGCTTCCTTGTCATCAATTTGTTACATTGAATTTTAAGGTAGAAGTAAAGCCATAATTATTCAAGGTACTAACGCTTGGGCTAAATTAATAACCTTATTTAGAAGTATGTACCCACCTGTAGGCGCGAATTTACTTCGCGCTCTTATTTATATATTTATTAAAAAATATTAATTAAAGTTTTTAATAAATTTTCGCAGCTAAACTTTTGTTTGGCCCAATCTAAACATGGCTTTATAGGTACTAAACTAGCGTTAAAGCCTTTACTCTCTTTAAACTCAATAACAATATTAATTAAAGTGAGTGGCTATTAACCACTAAGGCTTATTTACATAGAGGCTTTATGTTGGCTATAATGCCGCCGTTGTTTAGTTTGTAATTGTATTTTTTGCAATTTAGTTGTGTATTAAGGGCTACTATGGAATGTTGGTATTTAGTCGTATGCAAACCTAAGCAAGAAGAGCGAGCTAAAAGTAACTTGCAAAATCAAGGGATTGAAGCGTTTTACCCCCAATTAACTACCGAAAGGTTGGTTAAAGGTCGTCGGACCGTCAAACAAACTGCTTTATTCCCTAATTATTTATTTGTATGCCTTGATTCAAAAAATGGTAACTTTTCTGCTGTAAAAAATACCCGTGGAATAGGTGGCTTTGTGACTTATGGGGCAAGTTATCAGTTGGTTTCTGAGTACATAATTGACCAGTTAAAAAATGAACGTGCACACACTATAGAATCAAAAATACCAAAAACAGGTGATGTAGTAAGTGTTAACAACGATTCATTTAGTAATATACAAGCAATATACAAAGAGCCAGACGGTGACTTGCGCAGTATTTTACTCATTAACTTACTTAATCAAAAAATTGAAGTAAGTGTAGATAATAAAGATATTAAGCAATAATAACTAAAGCGTAGCAGCGGCTTTACGCGCGTGAATTAAAATGTAGCAGCAGCTTTATGCCGCGAAAAAATAGTTTTATATCAGTAACTAGGAACTGTAACCTAAGGGCGGAAGCGTGCCTAAAGCACTTAAAACTGTGTTGTTAAGTCTACTGTAGACGCGCAGCGTGCTGGCGTGACGAGCAAAGCTCGTAATCTTTATATTTTAGTGATCTATCATTTACCTTAGTTCACTTTATTTAATGCAATTAGATATTAATGAGCCTGGTGTTTTACTGAAAACGGCTATCAATTGAATTTATTCATAAATACCTTATGAAAATGCTGATATAATTTCAGTGCTAATTAAAACTAAGTAACAAATATTTTACAAACCATAGCCTATTGCTTCACAATAGGGCTCATGCTTTAATTAGCCTGCTAAAATACAAGTGCTCACCAAGGTTGGTGGGCAAGTGCAATATTTAAATAATTTTGGGATTCTACAATGGCGTTAAGCTGTAAATCACTCGCATCAATACTCGCAATACTAAGCATGACCGGCTGTACAATAGTACCAGGCAGCCACTTTGAAGGTATAGACTCAGGCGAGCAAACACAAAACCTCGAACAAGATCTCGAAAAAGTAAACATTCAAATAATCGACTCGCTACTAATAAATAAACAAAATCAAGCGCGTATAGCAGCTAAACCAATTTCAAGCACCGATGGTTTAAACGTAAGTAACTACGAATACAAACTAGGTATTGGCGACGTACTAACTATAGGCGTATGGGATCACCCAGAGCTAACAATACCTGCAGCAGTACAACGTACCGCAGAATTTGACGGCTTTAGAGTACAACGAGACGGCACCATTACTTACGCCTACGCACCAAATATACCCGCAGCAGGTAAAACAATAAGCCAAGTACGTAATGAGCTTGTTAAACGCCTAAGCCGAGTAATAGAAGACCCTCAAGTAGACGTAAAAGTAGTGGGCTTTAGAAGCCAAAAAACCTACGTTACCGGCGAAGTAAAGCAACCTGGCGTATACCCAGTAACCGAAATTCCACTTACCTTAATTGATGCCCTAAACCAAGCAGGCGGCTTAACAGATGCAGCCGACTGGCGCACGGTAACATTTACCCGTGGCGACAAAACAGAAGTTATTAAACTTGATGACTTTTATGCCCATGGTGACATTTCGCAAAACCGTTTATTGCAACATGGCGACATAGTGCATGTAAATCGTAACGACGCACAAAAAATATTTGTATTAGGTGACGTTAAAAAAGCAGGTTCAGTAACGCTTAACCGTTATGGTTTAAACTTGGCCGAAGCGCTAAGCGACTCAGGCGGCTTAAACGAAGCAACAGCCGACGCTAATGGCGTATTTGTACTGCGTAAAAGTGACGTAGAGCAAACTGGTATTATTGCAAACGTATACCAATTACACGCTAAAAATATAGCAGCAATGGTATTAGCTGAGCAGTTTGAGCTACAACCGCGCGATATTGTATATGTAACATCGGCACCACTTGCCCGTTGGAACCGGGTAATAAGTTTATTATTACCGTCGGTAGCATCGGTTGATAGCCTAGACGATATTTCATCAAACTAAGGGTTTTTAAAAATGTTTGATTCAGTTTTAGTGGTGTGCGCAGGTAATATTTGCCGCAGCCCAACAGGTGAGTATGTTTTAAAGCAAAAGCTTGAAGGCAAAAATATTAAAGTATCGTCTGCTGGCTTAACTGCACTTGAAGGCAAACCAGCAGATGCGAAAGCAAAACAAATCGCACTCGCACATGGCGTTAATATGGATGCCCACCAAGGGCGGCAGCTTACATCAAGTTTAGTAGCGCAAAACAGCGTAATACTTGTAATGGAAGAACGCCATTTAAACGACGTACACGTACGTTACCCAGAGGCACGCGGTAAAACGTTTTTACTCGGTAAGTGGATTAATAACGCTGAAATACCAGATCCTTACCGCCAAAGCCAAGAGGCTTTTGAACACGTTTACACATTAATCGACAGCGCGTGTAGCGCTTGGCAAAAGTATTTATAAGGAATGGCTAATTTAATGAATACCCAGCCGAATAACAGCGCTAGTAGCGCTAATAATAAAAGCACTAATAGTACACAACCAACGCAAGAAATTGATTTAATGGCGCTACTAGGCGCATTGCTCGAACGCAAATATTTTATAGTAGCTGTAACCGCACTGTTTATGTTTATGGGTGTTATTTATGCAGTATTAAGTACCCCTGTTTACCAAGCAACAGCCATGATACAAGTTGAAGACGGCAGCGCATCAGTNCAGGCATGTTCGAAAGTACATCGGCTGCAGTAACCGAAATAGAGCTACTAAAGTCGCGTAGTATAATAGGTGAAGCTGTAGATACTTTAAAGCTTGATGTTAGAGCAGAGCCTAAACTATTCCCGTTTATTGGTAGTCGCGCTTATCGTAAATTTACTCCAATGGAAGATGGCGACTTAGCAGAGCCAAGCTTTGGTGCTAATAGCTACGCATGGGGTGGTGAGAGCATAAATGTATTTAGGTTTGATGTACCGCATTTTGCCATTAATCAGAGTTTTACTCTAGTAGCGAAAAATAATAATAGCCTTGTACTTTTGGATAGTGATGGTGAGCAAGTATTAGCTGGAAAAGTCGGTGAAGAGCTTACAAATGGTAAATTTAATTTAACAGTTCGTACCTTAAACGCACGGCCAGGTACCGAGTTTATTATTAGCCGTAAAGATCGCCTTAATACTATATTGGATTTACAAAATGCAATTGGCGCAAGCGAAAAAGGTAAAGACTCAGGCATAATAAATTTAAGCTTACAAAGTACTAATCCAAGCTACGCCGAAAAAGTTCTTGATAAAGTGGCTGCAATTTATGTACGTCGCAATGTTGAGCGTAATAGCGCAGAGGCACAAAAGTCACTTGAGTTTTTAGAAGTACAATTACCTGAAATCAAAAAGCAGCTTGAATACGCAGAGCAACGCTTTAATGACTACCAAATAAAGCGTCAATCAATAAACATAACCCTTGAAACGCAAGGTGTGCTTGAGCAAGTAGTAAAGCTAGAAACTAAACTACAAGAGCTAAACTTGAAACGTCTAGAACTTGGTCGTAAGTTCAAGAAAGACCATCCTACATATCAAGGTATATTGGAACAAATAGAAGCAGTTGAAAGCCAAAAGCAAGATCTTGTCGGTGAGGTGGGTAACCTGCCAGAAACTCAGCAAGAGCTACTACGTTTAAAGCGCGATGTTGAGGTAAGTAACCAAATTTACACATTACTGCTTAGTAAAACACAAGAGCTTGATATCGTTCGCGCAGGCACTGTAGGTAACGTACGTATTATTGACTACGCCGAGGTAAATACCAGCAAGCCAGTTAAACCTAAAAAAGCATTAATAGTGGTAATGGCTACTATGCTTGGTGGCATGTTAGCCGTGGCTATTGTGCTTATACAAAAAGCAATGCACAAAGGCGTTGAAGACCCAGCAGAAATTGAAGCATTAGGCTTACCAGTATATGCAAGTGTACCTCACTCTGATTATCAAGATAAGCTAAGCGGCTTTGCTGAACGTGCGCGTAAAAACAAAACGAATAAACCAAAAAGTATATTAGCACTTGAAAACCCCGCTGATCTTGCTATTGAAGCACTGCGCAGCCTACGCACTAGCTTACACTTTGCGATGATGGAGGCTAAAAATAATATTATAGCTATATCAGGTCCAAGCCCAAGTGTAGGTAAATCATTTATATCTGTTAACTTAGCAAGTGTGCTTGCGCAAAGTGGTAAGAAGGTTCTAATTATTGATGCCGATATGCGTAAAGGCTACTTACAAACGCAGTTTGGGTTAAAGTGGGACGATGGATTAAGTGATTACTTATCTGGCCGTTTAAACCTAGAGCAAGTTACTAAACCAACCAAAGTTGAAGGTTTAAGTGTTATTACGCGTGGACAAATACCGCCAAACCCTTCAGAGCTATTAATGCATAGCAACTTTAGTAAGTTAGTTGAAGAAGTAAGCGCCGCTTACGACATTATAATTATTGATACACCACCAATACTTGCAGTAACTGACCCTGCAATTGTAAGTGCGCATTCTGGCACTACTTTACTTGTTACACGTTTTGGCCAAAATCATGTACGAGAGATAGAATTAACTCGAAATCGTTTTGAACAAAATGGCACAGACGTAAAAGGCGTTGTATTTAACGGTGTTGTTAAAAAAGCGAGTAATGCATATGGGTATTACGGCTACTACAACTACGAATACAAAAGCGATAAATGATTTATAAAAAATGGGGGCCTATTGGGCACTTTTTAGAAAAACCATGAAATCAAACAATTACAATGAGTTAGTTAAAAAAGACTGTCTCAATATGGAAAAAAGTGTCTCATTGGGTGTTAAATTACTGAGCAGTGAAAATGAAAAAATTCAAGTTTTAATGCTGTATAAGTCACAACTGGCCCTTTTATTCCTAAAAATTACCACAGCAAAAAAACAAAACTGCAATTAATTATTGAAAATATAAATATAATAGACTTAAGGTAAATAAATAATATGTCGATTTCACGAGAGAAATTAACTCACTTAAAACAGCTTGAAGCAGAATCGATTCATATAATCCGTGAAGTCGCTGCAGAGTTTGACAACCCAGTTATGCTATATTCTGTGGGCAAAGACTCATCTGTTATGCTGCATTTAGCTAAAAAAGCATTTGCGCCTGGCGTGCCGCCATTTCCATTGATGCACGTTGATACCACGTGGAAATTCAAAGAGATGATCGAATTTCGTGACTATATGGCTGAAAAAGTGGGCATGAAACTGATTGTTCATCAAAACCCAGAGGGTGTTGAGATGGGAATTAATCCTTTTGTTCATGGCAGCTCAAAGCACACCGATATTATGAAAACACAAGGCCTGAAACAAGCGCTTGATAAATACGGCTTTGATGCCGCTTTTGGTGGAGCGCGTCGTGATGAAGAGAAATCTCGCGCGAAAGAGCGTGTTTATTCTTTTCGTGACGAACATCATCGTTGGGATCCAAAAAACCAGCGTCCTGAATTGTGGAATATTTACAATGGCAAGGTGAACAAAGGCGAAAGCATTCGTGTCTTTCCGCTCTCAAACTGGACAGAGCTGGATATCTGGCAGTACATTTACTTGGAAAGCATTGAAATTCCATCTTTGTATTTGTCGAAACCTCGCCCGGTAGTTAAGCGTGATGGCATGTTAATTATGGTTGATGATGAACGTATGAATATCGAAGAAGGTGAAATTGTTGAAGAAAAAATGGTGCGTTTCCGTACATTGGGTTGCTACCCACTTACTGGGGCGGTTGAATCAGAGGCAACAACATTACCTGAAATTATCCAGGAAATGCTGTTAACCACAACTTCCGAGCGACAAGGGCGAGCCATTGATCATGATAGTTCAGGGTCAATGGAAAAGAAAAAACGAGAAGGTTATTTCTAAGCGTTATACCTAATAGTTTCTAAGGTTAAACAATGCTTTTTGTTGCAATTATATTGGCAGGCTTATTAGCTTGCCTTATATTCACTAATCTCAAGCCGGCTTTAGTGTTTATTTGTAGTGTCTTTCTATTGTATGTCGCGGGTAGCGTCACCAAAGATGTTATTCTAGCCAATGCGATAAACCAATCTGTCATTACACTTTTACTTTTGCTGATTTCATCACTTGTCTTAGAACGAACAACGATTTTACAGTGGGTGTCGGCGAAGGTTTTCCGCAGTAATTATAACTTAACTCTATTGCGTTTAGGTGCGCTAACAGCTATTAGCTCAGCATTCTTAAACAATACTGCTGTTGTTGCAACCTTGATGAGATCGGTCATAAAAAACACCGATCATGCGCCTCGTAGCTTGCTTATCCCGCTTTCCTATTTTGCTATATTAGGTGGGACATTAACCTTAATCGGGACATCGACAAACTTAATTGTTAATGGCCTTCTGCAAAGTAGAGCATTACCAAGTATTGATTTTTTTTCCTTTTTGCCGGTTGGCTTAGCTTTGTTATTTGTTGGTTTTATTGCAATTTTTATCACCAGTCGCTTTTTACCAAGTGGCGTAGAAAAAAAACGAGCGACAGAACACTACTTTATTGATGCCGAAGTGCTGCCTAGCAGTCAATTAGTTGGTCATACGGTACGTGAAAATGGCTTGCGTGCATTAGATGACCTGTTTCTTGCTGAAATTATTAGAAATAAAAAATTAATTTCTCCCGTTTCGCCAGAAATGATCATAGAGGCAAATGATAAGCTGATTTTTACAGGTGATGTAACGCAAATAAAAAAACTGAGTTTACTGAATGGTTTACAAGTTTTTGCAGCAAAAGATGACCTATTAAATAGTAACTTAACAGAAGTTATCGTGAGCAGTGAATCAGTATTGGTAGGAAGTACATTAAAATCGACTCAGTTTCGTTCGCGCTTTGATGCAGCCGTTGTGGCGATTAACCGGCAAGGACAGACACTTTCAGGAAAACTTGGCGAGCAAAAAATCTATGCAGGCGATAAATTGATACTGGCAACGGGTGATGATTTTTCTAAAAGGCAAAATATCAATAGAAACTTTTTTGTGCTATCCGATAAATTGGCCATCGAGCCCCTAAGTAAAGCGCAAAATAGTGTTGCCATTCTAGGTTTTTTCGGTGCAATCATAATTGCCTCAATAACACCGTTTCTTCTGATAGATACCTTAACGTTTTTTATCGTGATAGCGATTACAACCAAGCTTATTGACAGCACAACTATCAGGCATCGGTTCCCATTTGATTTATGGATTATCTTAATTTGTGCGCTCACCATTGCCAATGCGTTCATTGACTCAGGGCTAGCAAATGTTTTATCTGAATATTTGTATCAAATATTAGGGACTTCATCACCGTATGCGGCTTTAGTCGGGTTGTTTGTACTTACAGTGATATTAACGGAAACGATGACCAACAGTGCGGCTGCCGCTATTATGTTACCGATTGGTTTAGGGCTGGCAAGTGTTTATCAAGTTAATATAATGCCCTTTGTGATGGCTGTGGCTTATGCCGCAAGCGCATCTTTTATTAGCCCTTTTGGTTACCAAACTAACTTAATGGTCATGAATGCAGGCAACTATAAGGTGAAAGACTTTATGTGCGTTGGCTGGCCGATCACGCTTTTATATAGTTTAACGGCACTTATATGCATTCCTATCATCTTCCCATTCTAAACTGATGGCATCCGATTCAAAAGTTGCAAATTAAGTGGTTTTTTTAAAAGATAAGAGAGAAGGCGCATTCGCCTTTTTATGAGTATAAAATATGACACCATATAAAAACAAAATGAAAAACTCAGATATCGTTTGGCATGAACATGCCGTATCGCATGAAGAGCGTGTGCAATTAAAAAATCAAAAGCCCTTAGTGTTATGGTTTACTGGCTTAAGTGGCTCGGGGAAATCAACCATTGCCAATGCCGTTGAACGCAAACTTATGGCGTTAGGTAAACATACCTACCTCCTTGATGGCGACAACGTTCGTCATGGTTTAAATATAGGATTAACCTTTAGCGATGTCGATCGTGTTGAAAATATTCGCAGAATTGGTGAAGTCGCAAAATTATTCGTCGACTCAGGACAAATTGTATTAACGGCATTCATTTCGCCTTTTATTGCCGATAGAGAGCAAGTTCGCTCACTATTGCGTGATGGGCAGTTTATCGAGGTGTTTGTTGATACGCCGCTTGACGTTTGCGAATCACGTGATCCCAAAGGGCTATATAAAAAGATGAGAGCTGGAGAAATAAAGCACTTTACCGGTATCGATTCTGAATATCAGGCACCGCTAATGCCTGAGATACATCTGAAAACGGCGGAATGTGATATCAATGAATGCGCAGAGCAGGTTCTCATTTACTTAAATTTGGGTGCTAAATAATATGCATTACGACGTATTTAACGGCGATGCCGACGGCATTATTGCCTTGCTCCAATTAAGACTTGCTGAGCCTAAAAATAGCCAATTAATTTCGGGTGTAAAAAGAAATATTAAATTGTTAGCACAAGTTGCTGCTGCGGGGGATGCAAGCTCAGTAACTGTGCTTGATATATCTATGGAGAAAAATAGCAGTGCGTTAAACACCCTGATTGAAAATAAAGTTGACCTTTTTTATTGCGACCATCACCGAGCAGGTGATATTCCTAGATCACAGTATCTAGATACTTTAATTGATTTAGCGCCGGAAACCTGTACCAGCTTGCTGATAAACAAGAAATTAAAAGGGCGTTACATTGCGTGGGCGATTTGTGCAGCCTTTGGTGATAACCTGCTCACTACAGCACAAGGCTTAGCGGCAGAGCAAGGTTACTCGCAAGAAGAGTGTGAATATTTAAAAGAGTTAGGCACACTTATTAACTATAACGGTTATGGTGCAAGTTTAGCTGATTTACATATTCCGCCTGTCACGCTATATCAGCAGCTGTTAGCCTTTGAATCGCCATTTGATTTGCGTAAGGATAAAAATTCACCGTACTTTGTATTAAGACATGGTTATAAAAAAGACTATCAACATGTAGCCACTTTAACTGCAATTCATGATGATGCGACTAGCAGTATATTCGAGTTGCCCTGTGAAGCATGGGCAAGACGTATTAGCGGTGTATTTGGCAATGAACTGGCAAATTTGGCTCCAAGCAAAGCACATTCAGTATTAACCTTAAATGTTAGCGGTAAAAACTATACAGTCAGTGTCAGAGCGCCATTAGCAAATAGAACCGGCGCGGACGAGGTTTGCACGCAGTTTGCAACAGGCGGCGGTAGAAAAGCAGCGGCCGGTATTAATGCTTTACCTTTATCAGAAAAAGCCAAATTCATAAACACCCTAAATCAGTTTTATGGGCAGAAACAGGAACGAGGTTTTAGGAGCAGCGGTAGGCGTTAAACCTTAGAAAAAGTATACGGGTACTTAGGGTCGGGACGCTACGCTTCGAAATGCCAAAATGAAAAGTGATGAATTACGAAACATTGGATGTTTGGCAGCGAAGTGTTAATTTATCAACCTCTATCTAGAATTGATGAAAAATAATCGAGATTTAGATTCTAAAGATAAAATTTGTCGAAGTAGTGTATCTGTTCCTAGTAATTATTGCAGATGGATGTGAACACATCCATCTGAAAGAGAAAATTAATTTTCTGTCTATTGCTAAAGACTCTCTTGGGAAGCTAAAAACACAAATTGTTATAGGTAGTCGGATTGGTTATACACCACTGGATTATACTAAGCAATTGAAAAGGTGAGTGTGGGGTATTATCTAAAATGTTAGGTGCACTAATCGCTCACAACAAAAATCGAATATAAATACAGGTGGTCGTTGTTTGACCTCACTTTGTGAGAGAAGTACTATCGACTCCTTGGAACTATTTTACGAAGCGGTTTTAGCTTTTCGCTTTGCAAAGCGTCCTAAAACCCCGCTTTCTTAATTTACAAAGGAAAAACATGTCACACTCCTCTGAATTAATCGCAACCAATATTGAAGCATATTTAAAAGTCCATGAAAACAAAGGTTTATTACGTTTTATCACCTGTGGCAGTGTAGACGATGGTAAATCAACATTAATTGGCCGTTTGTTGTTTGACAGTAAATTAATTTATGAAGATCAGATGGCGGCGATTGAAAAAGACTCGCAAAAATTCAATACCACAGATGACTCTTTTGATTTGTCTTTATTAGTTGATGGCCTCCAGTCTGAGCGTGAGCAAGGCATTACCATTGATGTAGCATACCGTTATTTTTCAACGGATAAACGTAAATTCATTATTGCAGACACTCCTGGGCATGAACAGTACACGCGTAACATGGTGACGGGCGCTTCAACCTGTGATTTGGCGATTGTTATAGTCGATGCAAGACATGGCATACAAACCCAAACGCGCCGCCATAGCTTTATCTGCAGCTTGTTGGGGATCAAGCATGTTATCGTTGCCATAAATAAAATGGATTTAATGGACTATAGCCAAGATGTTTATCAGCAAATAAAGGCTGATTATCGTGAAATGGCCAAAGACTTTAATATAAAAGATATCCGTTTTGTGCCCATCTCGGCTTTAAAAGGTGACAATGTAGTGACACAAAGTGAAGCTATGGATTGGTATCCAGGTGCAACGCTGATGAAACTGCTTGAAACGGTTAAAGTCGAGAAAGATAAAAATACTGAGCATATGCGTTTTCCGATACAATATGTGAATCGCCCGAACCTGAATTTCCGCGGTTTTTGTGGCACATTAGCTTCTGGCGTTATTGCGGTGGGAGATGAAATTAAAGTCTTACCTTCAGGTAAGACATCAACTATTAAAGCGATTCATACGCCCTTTGGTGAAAAACCACAGGCGCAGTGTGGCATGGCAATAACATTGACGCTAAACGATGAAATCGATATTTCGCGTGGTGATATGATCGTTCATTCCGATAATAGTGCCAAGGTCACCAATCAATTTGATGCACAGTTGGTTTGGATGGATGAAACTCCATTACGCGCTCACAAAGAGTATCTGTTTAAGTTCGCGACTAAATCATGTACGGGTAAAGTCGCTAACATTTTACATAAGACTGATGTGAACACTATGGTAGAAAATGCAAGTCATATCGACACATTGGCACTCAATGAAATTGCCTTAGCAAATGTTGTTTTGTCAGAGAGTTTCGTTATTGATTGTTATCAAGACTTTGCCCAAACGGGGGCATTTATTATCATCGACCGCTTTAGTAATGTAACAGTTGGTGCGGGTATGGTCGCAAAGGTTGATGATCATGCACCGGAAGCTGTTGCTCGAGTCTACTCGCAAGCAGAATATGAGTTGAATACTTATATCTGCAAACATTACCCTGAGTGGGGGTGTAAACGTGTTTAATAATGAGCTAAGTGATGGATTTGAGTTGCTATGAACCAATCCGTTTCACTGTATCGTAAATTCATGGGAACTGCTGCGCTAATGGTAATTAGTCGTGGTTTAGTTATGGTGTCAGGAATTATTTTTGCTCGATACTTAGGCCCCGAACAGTATGGGCTTTATAGTTTTGCATTGGCTATTATTGCTATTGCAACGTTACCTGTCGTAGCGGGGTTACCTACTTTACTCACAAGAGAAGTTGCGAATTACCACTTAGAAAAGAAGTGGGATCTTTTAAATGGAGTTATGAAGTGGTCAAGATTTTATGTGCTGGGGTTTTCACTAATCATAGCCACTATTATGTGCCTAGCCTTGTACTTTGGCTTTTTTGATATCACATTATCCAATCTTCTGTGGTGCGCTGTTTTGTTAGTCCCTGCTAGGGGGATGCTAACACAGCAGGGAGCAATATTAAACGGCTTCAGACAACCTATTAAGGCGCAATTACCGACTCAATTACTTGTGCCACTTATAACTTTAATACTTGTAATTTTACTTTTTTTTTGGAGTGTAGACTTAACCGGAAGTAAATTGATAACTATTTCTGTATTGGCGTCTATCATTGCTTTTTTTGTGAGTGGGCTTTTATTAAATAGGGTAATTGAATCGAATACGAAAATAAGTAGAACTAAATATAATATAAAAAATTGGCACTCCTCATTATTGCCTTTTACTATAATGTCTTTTATCAGTACGCTAAATACTGAGTTAGCAAGCATTTTATTAGGGTGGCTAGTAGATAATGAGTCTGTTGCATATTTTAAGGTTGCAATGCAAGCTGTAGGTTTAATTGCTTTGGGGGCATACTCAATAAATGCAGTTATAATGCCTAATGTTGCTCGTTTATATAAAAAAGAAGATCTGGAGGGAACTCAAGCATTGTTGACTAAAAGTGTGAGGTTAAGTGCGTTAATTTCGTTACCGATGATTTTCTTCCTTATCATTTTTGGTGAATTCACTATTGAGTTGCTGTTCGGTAAAGAATACTTACAAGCCTACCCTATCTTAGTTATTTTATGTCTCGGCCAGCTTTTCAATGTATCAACAGGGTCGGTTGGATTGGTATTGAATATGACCGATAATGAGAAGAGTGCATTAAAGTCTCTTTATGTAACACTGATATTAAACTTGGTTCTTCTTGCTGTTCTTGTCCCATTATATGGCGGTGTAGGAGCAGCGATAGCGGTCTCCTTAAGTTTGGTTTGTTGGAATGTATTGATGGCTGTTGATGTTTGGAGGCTAACTGGTTTGAAGCCATGGCTCAGGCCAAGTTAAATTGGTTTTTTAGTTTATATTTAAAATAACTATCTTCATTTTTAGTCTGGTAAATTAAGGGTTTAATTTTGTTAGAATCATTATCTCTAATTGAAAAGTTAGCATCTAATAATAGCAATATTAACGGGGTTGATATAATAGATAATATTTTTTGTAAGTATTATCTTAAAGGGAAATCGACTCCATTAGTTATAACATTCTCTAATTCCGGTTCAGTTACTAAATATACAGACTTACAGAGTAAAACTTATTCTCCTTGGGGGTTTAACTTTATAAAAAAAAGTGGGTTTAGTGTTATTTCATTTTCGTGCATTGATGTTAACTCATGGTATAAAAGTGATACTTTTTGTTCGTATATTGAGCAGTTGGGGGAGGCAATTAATGAGTTTCAAATTAAACTTGGATATGGGGGGAGCATGGGGGGGTATGCTGTAGGATGTTTTAGCACTCCTCTAAAGTTACAGCGGATTCTCATATTCAACCCTATAAGTACTTTAAATTTTGAAAAGTCTAAATGGGACAATAGGTTTCAGTTAGATAGGTCTAATTTAGACTGGAATACAAGATACTCTGATTCAGCAATAGGTAATACGCCAGGTTACGTCGTTTATGATCATTTATTCAATTTAGATCGATTACATGCCTTAAGGTACAAAAATCTGTCCCAAATACGTGTATTTGGATTTGGCCACGGAGTGCCCACTCATTTAAAAGAATTAAGCTTGTTAAGTAAATTTGTTCTTGATTTTATAAACAACGAGATTGATCTAATTTGTTTTTATAAACAAATTAGACAGAAAAGAGGTTACCTGGGTTATTATAATTGGCTTTTAAGTTCAGAAAATACACACTTGTCGCCTAAAAGAAAAAGAGTTATTAAATATTACAGAAATCGTTTTGTAGATCTAAATGAAAATTTTTCATTTACAGATAAGCTTATCATTAAATTAGGTTTTTATAACACGTTTGTGCGTATAAAAAATCGTATTATAAAAGGGCTCAAGAACTCATTATGAGAAAATTAATATTACATATAGGTACACATAAAACAGGTACGAGTTCAATTCAAGAAACTTTGCATGAGAATAATGAGCTTCTTGGTTCTAAAGATTGGATCTATTTCTGTGCAGGTAAAGGAGGAAAGGTTTGTAGTATTGAGCCTAATTGTAATTCCTGGGTAAATTTCATAGGTGATAAGCATACATTTGAAGCAGGGTTAGACACAGCATTTTATGATGAGTTAAGTAAGTTGGACAATACAAAGAATGTAATTGTGTCGTCGGAAGAATTGTCATTTATTTTTTCGAGCAGAGTAATAAATAACATTAAAAAAGAGCTATCAAAAATATTCGATTTGATAGAAATTGTTGTTTACTTTAGACGACAGGATGATTTTCTAATTTCACATTATCAACAAGGGTTTAGAGCATTTAACTCGACAGCTGCAAAATTCTATGGTCGTTCATTGTCTCCTACTCCAAATTTCAATGAGTATTTTGATAAGTATTTAGACTATAATCACAAGGTCAAAATTTGGTCCGAAAGTTTTGGTGAAAAAAATATTATTGTGAGATGGTTCGACAAGAACACTATGCATAATGGGGACCCGTCATCTGACTTTTTTAATATTCTGGGTTTGAATGTACCTAAATCTAATTCTAATAAAACAGTGAATATAGGGCTAAATAAATACCAGTTACTCAATAATTACTGTTTTTTACAATTTGAAGGGAAAGCTAGTTATTATCTAATGAACTTTTTTTCAAAAGGCTTAGCAGAGCAAGGAAATATTAAATATCTTCCATCCTTCGATGAAGGTAAAATGATAATGGATAGATACTGCTCTTCCAATGCTGAGTTGTTTGATAAAGCAAATATTAATGAGGTAATTGAATATAGAGCTTACCCAGAAGTAAGTACCGATTATAATGAAAAAGATATTGTTCTATTATATAATAATTTTATCGCTAGTTTGCTTAAGATTCCAGTTTTACTTTTAGCTAAAGTGTTTATCTTAAAGGTGCTTGGTAAATGATAAGGTTATCTATTGTAATTCCTACTTTTGGTAGGCCTGATAAGCTATTGAAATTGTTGACTAGCATCCCATGCAATACTGAAGTAGAAATTATCGTTGTAGATGATAATGGTTTGAATACAGAGAATCAAAAGTTAACAAAGCAAAAGCTAGAATCTATTCCTTATCGTAATATTACTTATAAAGCTCTTATCACAAATAGTGGCGCATCTATTGCTAGAAACGAGGGGGTTGAGATCTCATCTGGAAGATTAGTTACATTCTTAGATGACGATGACTTACTACTTTATAGTGCACTATTAAAGAAAGTTGATTTTTTTGAAAAAAATTTTGATAATTATGACATCGTTTGTAACGATATGTTAATCAAACACGAAGGTGAAATACCTGAAAAAAGATTGAGGCCTTCAAGACGCTTTATAGGCCAAGATGCCTTAACTTTTTTAACTTCAGGAGTTTGTTATTCTCCTATGATTATGATAAAAAAAAGTAAATATATAGAATTAAATGGCTTCCCTAAAGTTTCCTTCTTTCAAGATCATAATTTCATGCTCAATGCTCATTTGAAAAATTGCAGAGTCGGTGTTTTTACCAGTCCAACCTTTTATCACGTAACTCACTTAGGGCCAAGAATTTCAAAAAATAAGCGCTCAAATTTTGATGGAATTGAACTTCGAATCGCCCAAGAAAATATGTTAGCAGAAAAGTTAGGTATTAAAGGCAAGTTATTATCAAAAATAAAGTACTCACAAAGTAAATTTGTGGTTCTCCTAAACCTAAAAAATGTAAGCCGTTTTATAGACTTATTAAAAGCTTGGTATTTATACAATTTTAAAAAAGTGTATTCATTTAGGTCGTTTTGTCACAGTATATATTATTTGTACTTTCTCATATTGGATATAAAGAAATGAAAATATTATTAATTAATAATATACCTACTCCATATAGAACCTATTTATTTGATAAAATGACAGAACTATTAGATATTAATAGTTCTATTGAAATATTCTATCAGTTTGAGAAAGAGGTTGAGAGGCACTGGGAGCTAGACAGAAGTAAGTTCAAACATAACCATACATTTTCATCGAAAGTTTTATTTGGAAATAACAAATATTATGGTTTTAAGGCAATAAACATAGATTTATTAAGATATGATTTTAGCCATTATGATTTTGTTATTTTCTCACCGCTTATGAGCGTTGGTAATATGTTGCTTTCACAAATAATACCTGGTCATAAGCAAATCCATTGGATTGAATCCAATTTTGATAGTTTGACTCACGATAGCTACATTGCTAAGTTAGTTAAAAAATTATGTTTAAGGAAACCTGAAAATTTTTTAGTTCCAGGATCTAAATCGGTCGATTATATTTCATCTTTTAACTCTAATTATAATAATAATTATATTAACTTCCCAAACCTGATTGATTTTCATAAATTTTCAAGCTTACGAAAAACTAATAAATCAGAATTAAGAACTAGAAATAAGCTTAGTAGTAGTACTCGTGTATTTACTATAATTGGAGAGGTATGTTTTAGAAAAGGGTCAGATAATATAATCCCTTTAATAAAAAGGCTTTCTGGTGATTTCCATTTCTTTATATTAGGCACAGGTGACCTTTTAAATAAAATAAATTCTGAAGTGGAGGACTCCCATCTTCAAAGCAAAATCTCTGTAATAGGACAAGTCAATCAAGAAAAGGTCATCGAATATTTATCTATGTCAGACTTTTTCTTACATCTTGCACGTAAAGACCCATCGCCACTCGTTTGCATTGAAGCTTGTACTACGGGATTGCCAATGGTAATTTCAGAGCAAACAGGCAATGTTAGAGAGGTTGTTACTGATAATGGTTTTACTTTTAACGCAAATGATCTAGATTCAATTTTTGATGTTGTAGTAAGGTGTATTAATATGGATGGAAAAGAATTAGATAAATTACGTGAGAACTCTATATCTCTTTCAGATAAAAATTTTGATCCTAACAAAGTGATTAATAACCTTTATGAGCAACTTAAGTTTATTAAAGGTGTAATTTGATAAAACAAAAAAGCAGAGATATATATCTTTTTGGCAGATATATCCAAGCCTTGATTATAATATTTATAACAGCCTTAGTTTTAATAAATGAAACAGTTAAGTTCGATACTATCTCTTTTTTATTCATACTGCTAATAATACAATCTGTATTATTAATATTTTTTGTTAGCGAAAACCTCACTTTACACAGCCTATATTATATATTTTCATTTTTTTTCTATTCACTAGTTCCATATATTGAATATCAAACAGGTACTATTTACTGGACAAATTTATATTTCAATGAATTCGCATATTATATAGTTAATATATTTCTATTATCTTTTAACTTTTTTCTGTGTTTCCTTTTTAGAAGTTCAAGGATGGAAAAACAATTCACTGGCAGCTTTTATGTTGTAAATTCGAAAGGGTTTTATAAGCTTTTAGCTTTGTTATTAATTGCTATCTCATTGATTGTTAAGCTTTACCTTGTTGATTTTAATGTCCTTAGAGCTTTCTATAATAGTAATTATTTTGATATTGAAGTTGAATATACCCCTATTAGATTAGTTCTTGCTACAATATCTACATACTTACCTTTATTAATTTTAATTATTTTTAATAAAAAAAATAAAGTTATTTTTTATTTTTCAATTTTAGTGATCATATTTAATTCGTTTCCTACATCGACACCTAGGTTTGTTGTAGCTTCTTTATATATTCCTATTTTAATTATTTTATTTCCAAAATTAATCAAAGGAACAAAGTTTTGTTATTTAATGTTGCTCTCCTTGCTGCTTATTTTTCCATTTTTGGAAAACTTTAGGAATTACTCGGATGGAGATAAACTTACTTTTATTCCTACAAGAACATTTTTTCTCAATGGTCATTTTGATTCTTACCAATCTCTTTTGAGAGTTGTTTCGGAAAATATAATTACTTATGGAGAGCAATTAATTGGTAATTTACTCTTCTTTATTCCTAGAGAAGTATGGCCTGATAAATCTATTGGAAGTGGGCATTTTATGGCGCAAAAATTAGGTTATTCATTCGAAAATATTTCAATGAACTTTTTCGGTGAAGCGTATATTAATTTTGGTGTTTTAGGTTTGATTATATATGGGGGGGGGGCCGCATTTGTCCTAACTAAAATAGAGATTAATAGAAAAAACAATCCAATTTTCCACTTTATTAAAATAATCATGATCGGTTTTATTATTATGTTTCTTCGTGGTGACTTCCTAGTGGTTTATTCTAAGTTATTTACAATTATAGTTATGTTTTATTTCGTCTCAAAGATATTTATATTAAAATCGAAGAATCGTTAGTGGTGTAATCTAGTAAATTTTAACTATTGACTCTTGTTGTCGTGTTTATTTTACTTATTAATTAGGTGAGATTATAACTTCCTAATTAGTGAATTTAATTTTTTAATTTAAACAACATTATTTTAAGGATAATTATTTATTAAGCTATAAGGTAATCCCCCGAAAAATAATAGTAGCCAGAAGTAGGGTTTTTTGTAATTTATACGCGAGCCAATAAAACTTAGTATCAATCGGGCAAGGCAATGGACGCTAAATAAGCTATTAGGTTACTTTAATTGTTAGCGATTATATTTTTTATAAACAGCAAGCATTAGGTTTAACCTAGAACATTATTTCTAATTAGAGTTATATCTATAATAACTTCTAAAAAGGTAGAGATTGAGTGAAGAAAGTATTGATATATGGTGAGTTTCCTGAGTATATACAGCATGGTGTAAGTATTTCTAACCGAATAAATTCAACTATGTTGTCTGATAATGACTTTGAAGTGAATGAAGTTGTAGAGCCTAGCTTTTTTGGTTGCGGAAGATTTAAAGTTTGTCTTTTGAGTTTTTTTAGTGTTTTCTCATCATTGTTTAAGATATTTAAGTTCAGGCAGAGTGATTGTTTTTATCTTAATTTACCAACTTCTGTACTTGGTATAATTCGGGTATTTATATTAGTCACATGGTTTTCAATTATTAATAAAGAAGGGAAAATTGTCCTTCATTTACATAGAGGCGATTTTAGGCAATTCTATTCGCCTCTTAAAGGTTTCTTAAAGTTTCTAGTTAGATCTACCTTTAAGCGTATAGATTGTATGTTTGTCTTATCAAAAAAATATGAAGTTTATTTCCATGAGCAATTTGGATTAAAGTGCATTTTACTAAATAATTGCATTGAAGAAATCTTTGAGACACTAATTATTCCAGAAAATGATAAGTCGCATTCAAATACTAAGCTGCTTTATTTGAGCAACGTTATTAAAGAAAAGGGGATCTTTGACTTATTAGAAGCACTAAAAGATACGAATGGAAAATATGAATTAACTGTTTGTGGTAAATTTAAAGATGTTAGCACAAAGGTATTGTTTTTTAGGATGGCTAAGGGTTTGAATGTAAATTATCTAAATTCGGTTTCAGGGAAAGAAAAAGTAAGCCTTATAGATGCACATGATATCTTCGTATTACCATCTCATAATGAAGGTCAACCTCTTTCTATAATTGAGGCGATGGCAAGAGGTAAGGTAATTATTGCTACCGATGTTGGATTTATTAAAGAAATGTTTTGGGAGTCATACCCTTTAATTATAAAGCCTAATCAGAAAAAAAAATTGATCGATGCCTTACATTCTTCCTTCGAACTTACCCATGATATTTCTTTAAGAAATAGGCTCATTGAGCAATATCTTCAAAATTTTTCTAGAGCAGCTCGAGTAAAGAGTTTGTTATCAATTTTCAATTTATAGGTGTTACATGAAAAAAGCATTAATTACAGGCGTCACCGGTCAAGATGGCTCTTATTTAGCTGAGTTATTATTAGAAAAAGGCTATGAGGTTCACGGTATAAAACGTAGAGCATCTAGCTTTAATACCGAGCGAATTGATCACATTTATCAAGATGTTCATGAATCTAATCCTAAGTTTTTTTTACATTATGGTGATTTAACCGATACGTCTAATTTAACGCGTATTTTAAAAGAAGTAGAACCTGATGAGGTATATAACTTAGGCGCGCAGAGCCATGTTGCAGTATCTTTTGAGGCGCCAGAATATACAGCTGATGTTGATGCTATTGGCACGTTACGCTTGCTTGAGGCTATTCGCTTCTTAGGGCTTGAAAAGAAAACTAAGTTTTATCAAGCATCTACCTCTGAGCTCTATGGTGAAGTACAAGAAATCCCACAAAAAGAAACTACACCATTTCACCCACGTTCACCTTATGCTGTTGCAAAAATGTATGCCTATTGGATTACAGTAAATTACCGTGAATCATATGGTATGTATGCATGTAATGGTATTTTATTTAACCATGAATCACCGCGTCGTGGTGAAACATTTGTAACTCGTAAAATTACGCGTGGTTTAGCTAATATTTCTCAAGGTTTAGAAAAGTGTTTATACCTTGGAAATATGGATGCACTACGTGATTGGGGGCATGCTAAAGATTATGTCCGCATGCAATGGATGATGTTACAGCAAGATAAGGCAGAAGATTTTGTTATTGCTACGGGTAAACAAATATCTGTACGTCAATTTATTACTCTTTCTGCTAAAGAGTTGGGCATTACGCTTAACTTTACAGGAGAAGGCGTTGACGAAATCGCTACAGTTGAAAGTATTGAAGGCTGTAATGCTCATGCTCTAACTGTGGGTGATGTGATTGTGAAGGTTGATCCTCGCTATTTCCGTCCTGCTGAAGTTGAAACGCTATTAGGTGACCCAACAAAAGCAAAAGAAAAACTAGGGTGGGTACCGGAAATAACAGTTGAAGAGATGTGTGCTGAAATGGTGAAAAATGATTTAGCAAAAGCTAAGCAACATTTGTTATTGAAAGAGCATGGATATAAAGTTAACGTATCTGCTGAATAATTTTATTGTATCGCTAATAAAACAACCCAGCTTTATGCTGGGTTTTGTTATGGAATAAATATGAACAAAAAACGTATATTTGTTGCTGGCCATAATGGGATGGTTGGTAGTGCGATTGCTCGGCAGCTAGAGGGAATGAGTGATGTTGAAGTTGTAACTCGTTCAAGAGGTGAGCTTAACTTACTTAGCCAAACTGACGTACAAGCCTTTTTTAATGAAAATGATATCGTTCAGGTTTATTTAGCCGCAGCTAAAGTTGGTGGCATTGTCGCTAATAGTATTTACCCAGCTGAGTTTATTTATGAGAATCTTACAATACAAAATAACATCATTCATAGCGCACATGTCGCTGGTGTAAATGATTTGTTGTTTCTAGGTTCATCGTGTATTTACCCTAAGCTTGCTGTACAACCAATGCGAGAAAGTGCGTTACTCACAGCTACATTAGAACCAACCAATGAGCCCTATGCCATAGCTAAAATTGCAGGTATAAAAATGTGCGAATCTTATAATCGCCAATATGGTCGTAATTATCGCTCAGTAATGCCCACCAATTTATATGGCGAGAATGATAATTTTCACCCTCAAAATTCACATGTTATTCCTGCTTTAATTCGTCGTTTTCATGAAGCTAAATTAGCTGGAGAATCTAAAGTAGTTGCGTGGGGATCGGGTAAGCCCATGCGCGAGTTTTTGCACGTAGATGATATGGCCGCCGCATCAATTCATGTTATGAATTTAAATAGTGATGTTTATAAAAACAATACACAAGATATGCTGAGCCATATAAATGTAGGAACGGGGGTTGATTGTACTATTCGTGAATTAGTTGAAACCGTTGCGAAAGTAACAGGTTTCGATGGTGATATTGAATTTGACAGTTCTAAACCTGATGGTGCCCCACGTAAATTAATGGACGTTTCTCGCCTTAAGTTACTTGGTTGGGAGTATTCTATTAATTTAGAAGATGGTTTAAAAGCAACTTATGATTGGTTTTTAGATAATCAACACAGTTTTAGAAAGTAATATGTTTTTAGATAAAGCAACATTTTCAACGGTAGTTGATAGCACACCTTTGGTATCTATTGATTTAGTTGTTATTAACGAGCAAGGACAAGCGTTGTTGGGGGAGCGATTAAATCGTCCAGCACAAGGTTATTGGTTTATTCCTGGGGGCCGAATTCTTAAGCATGAGTCACTAGAGAGTGCATTTAAAAGGCTCACCCTTAATGAATTAGGTTATGAGTTGAACATTAAAGATGCTGAACTGCTTGGTCCATATGATCACTTTTATGGCGATAGTGTATTTGGTGAGTCTATAAAAACACATTATGTTGCTATTGCTTATGTTGTAAGAGCCTCAGAAAAACAGCTAAGTAACTTACCTATAAATGAGCAACACGGCTGCTATGAATGGTTTGATATGGACGCTATCAGTAATAATGAAAAAGTACATATTCATACTAAATGGTACTTTGACGCAATAACTGCAAAAGGAATTTAAAATGATTTTACCAGTAATTATGGCCGGTGGTTCAGGCACTCGTTTATGGCCACTTTCTCGTGGGAATTACCCAAAACAATTTTTGGCGTTACACGGCGAGCAAACAATGTTACAAAACACATTGAACCGGTTAAATGGGTTAACCCATAGTCCCGCTATGCTAATTTGTAATGAAGAGCATCGCTTTATTGCTGCGGAACAAATTCGTCAGTTAGGTGTTGATCATAGTGGCATATTTTTAGAGCCAGTAGGGCGTAATACAGCACCAGCTATTGCTCTCGCTGCATTTAAAGCGATTGAGCAAGGTAAAGACCCGCTATTATTAGTATTAGCTGCTGATCACGTAATTGAAGATACAGTTGCTTTTCAGAAAAGTGTGCATGAGGCAGCTCAACTCGCTATACAAGATAAGCTAGTTACATTTGGTATTGTCGGAAATAAGCCCGAAACAGGATATGGCTATATTAAGCGTGGTCAGCAATTTAACACTGGTTTTGTGGTAGATGCATTCGTAGAAAAACCAGATTCAAATACCGCTGAACAATATATACAGAGCGGTGATTATTATTGGAATAGCGGCATGTTTTTATTTAAAGCGAGTCGTTATTTAAATGAGCTTGAAGCTTATCGCCCGGATATTTATGCTGCATGTGAAAAAGCCATGCAAAACCAAAATAATGATTTAGATTTTATTCGTATAGATAAAGAATCATTTGAAGCATGCCCTGACGAGTCTGTTGATTACGCGGTAATGGAGCAGACGAAAGATGCCGTAGTTGTCCCTATGGATGCCGGTTGGAGCGATGTTGGCGGGTTTTCTGCATTATGGGAAGTATCACAACAAGACGAAAACGGTAATGCGTTTACGGGGGATGTAAAAGCCGTTAATACTAAAAATACTCTGGTATTAGCTGAGGACAAACTTGTTGCCACCGTTGGTGTTGAAGATTTAGTGATAGTAAATACTAAAGATGCCATATTGGTCGCACATAAAAACCAATCACAATATGTAAAAAGCATTGTTAATGAGTTAAAAGTTGAACAGCGATCTGAAGCACTGATACATCGAGAAGTATATCGTCCTTGGGGTAAATATGACTCCGTGGATAATGGCGAGCGTTTCCAAGTTAAGCGTATTACAGTAAAACCAGGAGCTAAGCTATCAGTACAAATGCATCATCATCGCGCTGAACACTGGATTGTGGTTTCGGGGACTGCTAAGGTGCTAATTGATGATACTGAACAGTTTGTAACTGAAAATGAATCTGTTTATATCCCAATTACTGCCGTTCATGCATTGGAAAACCCAGGCAAAGTTGATTTAGAGCTGATAGAAGTTCAGTCCGGTTCATACTTAGGTGAAGATGATATTGTACGCTTTGAAGACCGTTACGGCAGAGTAAAGTAAACCTTCTAGCTGCAATGTTAGAAGTAATGTTTAGGCTGTAATTAAATTATTGTGTGGTGTTAATTTTTATACCACACATCCCATTCTTCCCCTAAAAGCTAACTTTACTTAAATAAAAATAATCATTGGTGTATGAATGGCTTTTTGTTTTTATAAATAAAAAAGAATTCGGTAATATTATGGATAAAAAATTAATAAGTTCAGAAATGATTGCCACAAGTGGAATAGCTTTTGGTACAAGTGGAGCTCGAGGTTTAGTTGTCGACTTTACTCCAGATGTAAGTGCGGCGTTTGCTATCGCATTTATTAACTCTATTAAAGATGATTTCTCTTTTAGTACTGTGGCTATCGCCATTGATAACCGCCCTAGTAGTTATGAAATAGCTCAAGCTTGTGTTAAGGGTTTAGATGAATTAAATATAAGAGTTGTTTTTTATGGTGTGTTACCTACACCAGCATTGGCGTATAAAGCAATGCACGATGGTATGCCAAGTATAATGGTAACGGGCAGCCATATTCCTTTTGATCGCAATGGGCTTAAGTTTTATCGTCCAGATGGAGAAATTACCAAGCAAGATGAGAAAGCTATTTTAAATAAAGTTGTACTATATACTTCAATTGATACAGATAGCTATGTTGAATTGACTCAAAATAATGCCGCAAAAATTGCATATATTACGCGTTATTCTGAATTGTTTGACGCTCAAACCTTATCAGGTAAAAAAATAGGTATTTATGAACACTCTAGTTCAGGACGTGATATCTATAAGCAATTATTTGAGGAACTCGGTGCTGAGGTTATAAGCTTAGAGCGTAGCGATGTATTTGTTCCTATAGACACTGAAGCAGTATCTGATAGCGATAAACAAAAAGCGATAGGCTGGTCACAGCAATATGGTTTTGATGCAATATTTTCAACCGATGGTGATGGTGACCGTCCACTTATTGCTGATGAGTTCGGAAATTGGCTTCGCGGTGATATTTTAGGGCTTTTGTGTAGTCAGTTATTAAATATAGATTCATTAGCTGTACCTGTAAGTTGTAATACTGCTATTGAAAAGTCGAACATATTTAAGCAAGTTATACGTACAAAAATAGGTTCACCTTATGTTATTGCTGAATTTGCAACGTTAAATAAAGACAATGCTCGTGTAGCTGGGTTTGAAGCAAATGGAGGATACCTATTAGGCTCTGATATTGAGTTTAATGGTAAGCAATTAGCCGCACTTCCTACACGAGATGCAGTCCTACCGGCACTTGTATTATTAGCTCAAAAAGAGTCAATATCGCAACAACTTGCCAAGTTACCTAAGCGTTTTACTGCGAGTGATAGGCTGCAAAACTTTCAAAAAGAGCAAAGTCTTGCGGTAATTAACGAGCTAAAACATGATCCCTCTGCTTTCTTAGCCAAGCTAGGGTATGAATTTGCGTATGACGTTAATACAACCGATGGATTGCGAATCACAGTCGAAAATGGAGATGTTGTACATTTGAGACCTTCAGGAAACGCTCCTGAGTTGCGTTGTTACGCTGAATCGAGTTTTGAAGAAAAAGCTAAGAATTTAGTCACAGCTACTTTTGGTTTAATTCAACCCTAGGAAATAAATGAAAGTTTCAATAATCACGGTTTGTTATAACAGCGCAGTAACCATTGAAGATACTATTATTTCGGTGTTGTCTCAAAATTATAAAAATATTGAGTATATAGTCATTGATGGTGGTTCGAGTGATGCAACTTTAGATATTATTAATAAATACCGCGAGCAAATTAGTATCGTAATCAGCGAGCCTGATAAAGGCATTTATGATGCTATGAATAAAGGCATTAAAAATGCGACAGGTGATATTGTTGGTATTTTAAATTCAGATGATTTTTATGAAACTAAAGACGTAATTACTGAAATTGTAAATAACTTTGACGTAGATACAGATATAGTATTCGGCGATCTTATTTTTGTGAAGCCAGAAAATATTGAAAAAATCACTCGTTTTTATTCTTTGCCTCACTTCAAAGCCTGGAAGTTGAGATTCGGTTGGATGCCACCTCACCCGGCAACATTTATTAAAAAGCCAGTTTATGATAAATATGGCCTGTATAAAATCAACTATAAAATATCGGCTGACTATGAAGTGTTTGTTCGGTTTTTATTAGTTAATAAAGTTAACTTTAAACATATTAATAAAGTTTTGGTGAGAATGAGGGATGGAGGCGTTAGTACCTCTGGTCTGAAAAGCTCACTAACCTTAAATAAAGAAATAGTAAAAGCCTGTGAAGAAAATGGAATATACACTAATATCTTTATTTTAATGTCAAAACTTCCTTTTAAATTGTTAGAGCTGTTGAAGAGGCCTAAAGTTAATGGCTAATGTTTTAATTACTGGTGCTACAGGCTTTGTTGGTAATCATTTAAAGGAAGCAATTAATAATAGCTATTCTTTAAAGTTACTTAGCCGCACTGGCTTACAGGCAGAAAATCACTTTAATGCAGATATAACCAAAGATACTGATTACTTAAATATATTGAATGGTATTGATATTGTAATACATTGTGCTGCCAGAGTTCATATTATGGATGATGCGGCAAGCGAGCCCCTAAGCGAGTTTAGAGCTGTTAATACAGAAGGTACGCTTAATCTAGCTAAACAAGCAGCTCAGGAAGGTGTTAAACGTTTCATTTTTGTGAGCTCTATAAAAGTTAATGGTGAAAGTACTACTGACAAAACTTCGTACGCAGCATCTGATGTCTCACAACCTGAAGGCCCATATGGTATATCTAAAGCTGAAGCTGAGCAGCAGTTATTAGAGTTAGGTAAAAAAACAGGGATGGAGATAGTAATTATTCGGCCTCCACTTGTTTATGGTGAGGGTGTAAAAGCAAACTTTGCTTCGTTAATGCGATTTGTTGGTAAGGGTTTACCGCTGCCTTTTAGGGCAATTAAAAAGAATAAGCGTAGCTTAGCGTCAGTCTATAATTTGGTTGACTTAATAAAAGTTTGTATAGAACATCCAAAAGCAGCAAATCAAGTTTTTTTAGTCAGTGATGATAATGATTTATCAACCGCTGAAATGGTTGCATTAATGGCGAAAGTTCAAGGTAAGAACAACTTGGCGTTACCAGTGCCAGTTTGGTGCTTTAAAGTAGCGGGCAAATTGCTTAACAAGAGCGATGTGATTGATAGGCTTACAGGCTCTCTTCAGTTAGATATTGCTCATACAAAAAATACCCTTGATTGGAAACCACCATACTCAGTTGAACATGGTTTTAAACTTGCGGCTAGAACCTCAAAAAATAACTAATGGATTTATAAATGATACGTTTACTGGACTTTTTGTTTTCACTCTTTGGTTTGTTATTTGCATTACCATTTTTAGTGATTTTATACATTATTGGCTTGTTTGATACAGGCTCGCCTATATTTACACAAGAGCGTGTTGGGCGTAATAAAAAACCATTTACATTGGTTAAGTTTAGAACCATGACAGTTGATACAGCATCAGTAGCTAGTCATTTAGCATGCACAGCTTCAATTACTTCATTTGGTGGCTTTTTACGTAAAACTAAGCTTGATGAACTTCCACAACTTTGGAATGTGCTAAAAGGTGAAATGAGTTTAGTTGGCCCTCGACCAGGTTTGTTTAACCAAGCGGAGTTAACTCAAGCACGTGAAGCTAAAAATGTGTTTGCAGTACGCCCTGGCATTACAGGTTTAGCTCAAGTAAACGAGATTGATATGTCTACGCCTGAACTACTTGCTAAAACAGACCGTGAAATGATTGATACTCTCACAATTGGTAATTATTTTAAATATATACTAATGACGGTTGCAGGTAGTGGCAGTGGTGATAGGGTTAAATAGCGCTAGATAGCTTACTGTTTATAATGGTAGATTATGCCCAATTGTAATATCTATTAGGCCTAAATTTCTGTTGCTTTTAACACATTAATTTAAATACACTATTTCTTGAAGAGTGTCACGCGTGAGACACTCTTGAGACAGTTTTTAGGCATTATTTACTGCACCAATAGTCACATTACTTATATATTTTAACTGTCTCAATCAAGCGCTTAAGCTCTAACGGCTCTACAAGCGTGTAACAAATAAATCATCATTTAAAGCTACTTATATTAATGAGTTTTTTGTTATAGTTTTAATATTGTTAATTTCAAACATCATATTGGGTTATGCCCTGGACCGGAATCGAAAAGGAACTTGCCGTGGATAGTTTTATCCGTTCTATTTTAAGTGCTTCTAGGCCTAAAAAGCGCCTTATTACACTTTTTATTGACTCGCTTTTTATAGCAGTCGCTTTTTGGTTAGCCCTTATTGTTAGGCTTGATAGCTTTGAGCCATTAAAAAGTGCTGATAATTGGCTGTTGTTATTGATGTTAATCCCCACCGCTTTGTATGCGTTTATTAGTTTAGGTTTATACCGCGCTGTACTGAGGTACATGAACTCGCAAGCGTTATGGGCCATTATACTCGGTACGCTTATAACCACCGTAAGTTTGGTTCTATTAGCATTTTTTGTTGGCATAGATATACCACGTACGATGCCATTTATTTTTGCTTGGCTATGTTTATTAACCGTAGGTGGTTCACGCATCATAGTGCGCGCACTGATAGGAAGAATGACCACCAGTAACAAAGGTGCGGTTATTATTTATGGTGCAGGCTCGTCGGGGCGTCAATTAGCGACTGCTTTAAATGCAGGCCCTGAGTATTTTGTAAGTGCGTTTATTGATGACGATGTGACAAAACATGGCTCTATAGTACAAGGTATTCCTGTACGTGCATTTAATGACATACACGAACTAATAAAAAAACGTAAAGCAACCAAAGTGCTGCTTGCTATGCCTAGTGAAACACGTGCAAGGCGCAAAGAAGTACTCGCACAACTTGAGCCATTACCGATTAAGGTACTTTCGATCCCGGGCATGGCCGATATTGTTGAAGGTAAAGCAAAACTCTCTGAATTTAGAGATGTTGAAATTGAAGATTTACTAGGGCGCGACCCAGTAACTCCTAAAGATGATTTAATGACTGCCAATATAACTGATAAAGTAGTCATGGTTACTGGTGCTGGTGGCTCAATCGGTTCAGAACTGTGTAGACAAATAGTGAAACTCAAACCGACTAAGTTAGTGTTGTTTGAGCGCAGTGAAATCGCCCTTTATTCAATTGAAAAAGAATTGGGTGAATACATAACTAACAACACACTAAATATTCAACTCATCCCCATTATGGGCTCAGTACAACGTGTAAACCGCCTTGAAACGGTAATGAGAACTTTTGGTGTGCAAACCATCTACCACGCCGCTGCTTATAAGCATGTGCCATTAGTTGAGCACAATGTAGCAGAAGGTGTTCGTAATAATGTATTTGGTACCTACTACGCCGCAAAGGCCGCTGTTGAGGCTAACGTAGATACCTTTGTATTGATTTCTACTGATAAAGCCGTACGCCCGACAAATGTAATGGGCGCGACTAAACGTATGGCCGAGCTAGTGTTGCAAGGCTTAGCACAAGAGCAAGGAGCTAAACACCAAACACGTTTTTGTATGGTACGCTTCGGTAATGTGCTTGGCTCAAGTGGATCAGTAGTACCATTATTTCGCCGCCAAATAAAAGAAGGTGGCCCAATAACATTAACTCACCCCGATATTACTCGCTATTTTATGACCATCCCTGAAGCGGCACAGCTTGTAATACAAGCAGGCGCTATGGGCAAGGGCGGTGATGTATTCGTACTCGATATGGGCGACTCGGTAAAAATAAGTGATTTGGCAACTAAAATGGTTAGATTGTCGGGCCTCGAAATTAAAACAGATGATACCCCGCATGGTGATATTGAAATTAAATGTACCGGTTTACGCCCAGGTGAAAAGCTGTATGAAGAGCTATTAATAGGCGATA
Source organism: Pseudoalteromonas sp. TAE79 (assembly GCF_000498015.1). NCBI lineage: Bacteria > Pseudomonadati > Pseudomonadota > Gammaproteobacteria > Alteromonadales > Pseudoalteromonadaceae > Pseudoalteromonas > Pseudoalteromonas sp. TAE79. The sequence goes on along the minus strand of NZ_AUTL01000224.1, from coordinate 13,264 downwards.
ACGTAGAGCAAACACCGCATGAGCGTATAATGACTGCACATGAAGTAATGCTGCCACTCAGTGAGCTTAATGTATTTATTGATGCGCTTGATATTGCCTGCAATAACTTTGAGCATGAAAAAATACGTCAGCTACTACTTGATGCACCAACTGGCTTTAACCCCACTGATGGTATTTGTGATTTAGTATGGAATGCCAGACTTGAAAATGAATCTAAAGATAATACTAAAAGCGTAAATAATGTAGTTAACCTTCAAAGCTAGGGTTAAAGTTAGCAACGAATTTCTTAGTTGATTCTAATTTTTAAAAGTATAAAAAGCGTGAGTTACACTCGCGCTTTTTGCTTTTTAAAGCTCTTCTTAAGATTTTTTAATTTATAAGGGAATAATTATGTCTCGTAAGTATTTTGGGACCGATGGAGTAAGAGGTAAGGTAGGTACTTTTCCTATTACTCCTGATTTTGCCATGAAGTTAGGGTGGGCTGCAGGCACTGTTTTAGCTTCAAGTGGCACCAAAGAAATTTTAATAGGTAAAGATACACGTAATAGTGGTTATATGTTTGAGTCAGCAATGGAAGCAGGCCTTTCTGCTGCGGGTGTTAATGTTGCTTTTGTTGGCCCAATGCCTACCCCAGCAGTTGCTTATTTAGCATCAACCTTTAGAGCGGATGCAGGCGTTGTAATTAGTGCGTCACATAACCCGTATTATGATAACGGGATTAAGTTTTTTAATAATTCTGGTACGAAGTTAAACGATGAACAAGAACTTGAAATTGAAGCTTTGCTTGAGCAAGCTTTAAATAATAACGCTATGCAGTGTGTAAGCTCAGAACGCTTGGGTAAAGCAAGACGCATAAACGATGCTGCTGGACGATACATTGAGTTTTGCAAAGGCATATTTGCTAAAGATTTAACACTTGAAGGTTTAAAAATTGTTGTCGATAGTGCAAATGGGGCTGCGTATCATATAGCACCTAATGTTTATGCAGAGCTGGGTGCTGATGTTATTAGCATTAACGATAAACCAAACGGTTTAAACATAAATGAGCAATGTGGTGCTACGCATCTAGATAGCCTTCAAGCCGCTGTACTTGAACATAAAGCAGACTTAGGTATTGCGCTTGATGGTGATGCTGACAGATTAATGCTTGTTGATGACAGTGGCGCTGTGATTGACGGTGACCAAATCCTTTATATTTTAGCTAAGGCCGCAAAGCTACAAGGAAAAATGCAAGGTGGTGTTGTTGGTACACTCATGTCTAACCTCGGGTTAGAACTAGCGCTTAAGGAAATGGGTATACCATTCAAGCGCGCTAAAGTAGGTGACCGCTATGTTGTTGAACAGCTCAAAAATACGGGTTGGAAACTTGGTGGTGAAGGCTCAGGCCATATTCTACACTTAGATTATGCAACCACAGGTGATGGTATTGTCGCTTCTTTATTGGTATTAACAGCGCTTATTCAGCAAAAGCAATCATTGAAAGACTACGCAGCCGGTATGCAAAAATTACCTCAGGTGCTTCTTAATGTGCGTTTATCACAAAATAATGCGAATGAGATTTTAAATACTGATTCAGTGAAGCAAGCAGTAGTAGAAGCTGAAACACTTTTGGCAGATACAGGCCGTGTTTTACTGCGTAAATCGGGCACTGAGCCACTCATCCGCGTTATGGTCGAGTCAACTGATTCTGTCGCATCTCAAGTGCAAGCTGAGGATATTGCTACGGTAATAAAAGCGTTATTGTAGAAATATATATAGGTTATAAAAGGTGAGATTCCTATCTCACCTTCAAAAATATCTATGGGCTACGTATATAATTGGGGTTCAAATTACTGGCTATATGGCACTATTAATTCCTGAGTTAGCAAGCTCAAATGTAGCTAATTTTATTTAGCATTTTAATCAAACGCTTCATGCAATCCCACGCTCAACCATCATCTCGTTAAACGCAAACCCATCCTGCCTTGACGCATTAGCAACATAAGGCGCATATACTTCAAACAGTAAACGTGTATCGCTATGCCCTAACATATGTGAAATATAAAGCGGGTTTTCGTGCGCAGCAATATGCAGCACAGCCGCAGTGTGGCGTGTTTCGTAAGGACGTCTGCGTGCCAGACCCGCTTTTTTTAGAGTGGGAAACCAAAGCTGCTTACTCACAAAGTGATTATCAAGTGGATTGGCCTTATGAGTAAATACAAATTCATTACTCGCTTGGTTTTTTAAGCGGTTGAACAATGCATAGAGTGTATCGCACATTTTTAATTCACGGCGTGACTTAGGTGTTTTTACATCACACAACTCACCATTGACCCAGTTATGGCGAATTCGAATCAACCTATGGTTGAAATCTATATCTCCCCAACGCAAACCGTGAACCTCACAGCTTCGCATCCCTGTCCAAAAACGTACTTTAAAGTAATCTTTCCACTCAATAGGTGCCGCCTCTAAAAAGCATTGCACTTCATCAGCCGTTAGCGGGTTAGAATCAGCTCGCTCTTCTTTAAGTGTTTTGTATCGACGCATAGGGTAAGCAAAGTCATGTTCTTCAGCTGCCAAACTTAAAATCGCAATAAGTGGCCACAAGATGCCATTAATACGTTTATTTGTGAGCTTTCGTCGACCATTCTTTTTTATCATCGTTAGGCTTTCACGAAAATAATCCACATTGGCGAGTGTAATTTCACTCACGAGTATATTGCCAAACTCAGCGATTAAATACGTATCGAGAGTATTGCGCATAACGCTTTGATAGCTCTTCTTCCATTTCGCTTTTTGACGATCGAACCACTCATCGGCGTAGTCGTTAAAAAATGGGTGAAGGCGATCGGGGTGTTTACTGCGCTGTAGAGCTTCAAACTTCGCTACTTTTTTACTCTCAGGAAAATAATCACGGTATTGAAACGTTTCTAAATCAATTTCTGCGTTCATTTTTTTGAGTAGGGTATTGGCTTTTTTTAAATTAGCCGGCGTTGCCATGAGCTTAGTGCCTTCACGAAAGCGTTGCCCATAAAGGTGTAAATCAAATTGAATACGTCCGTTAGGACGAATGCGAATGTGAGCCATAATGGCCTCCATCAGTTAATGGATCTATAAATAGATCTATCCCTCACCAATGGAATTCGCTAGAATTAAGCCATCGGCTGGGNGGTTTAAAGGTCGCGCAGCCGGTACGGGGTAGAGAGGTTCCAGTCTCTCTACCCCAACTGCTTATTTTATTGTCAGTAATGCGAATACCATACACGAAGTACAAAATTGCGCTACTGACTAGAATTTCACATTTAAAATATAGTAAGTGCTGTATATTTGTCCAGTTTTTTTAGTGCTCATCACTTTCCACTCACACCAGAATCAAACGTCAAGTTCACCCTGTCCTTTTTTCCGTAAATGTTGCGTTTTATCCAAATTTTCAAGCATAGTGACCACTTTCGATAGCTGGCTATCATCTTTTTCAATAGAAATACTGTGGTAGGGTAATTCATTATGTTCTGAACTAAATACGCCTAGTTGAAGTTCACCATTTAAATGTTGTATCACTTTTAATTGCGTAGCGTAATCGTTGTCAGAATTCTTAATTTTTATTTTGAGTAAATCTTTTGGTGAAAAACGGAACAATGAGGAGACTACACCTTCTTTTTTATCATCAACTTTCTTTAGGGGAAGCGATTTAACGAATTTATATGGACTTGTCAAAATTGCAATTGCAGCCCTGCCATTGTCTAGGTATAAATAGGCTTGATCGGCTTTTTTAATGGTGACATAATTATTAACACAGTGATTAACTTCATCTGTAAATGCTTTAAAATTAAGTTTGATACTCATTAAAGAAAGTGTCTCCTCAGGTTCTTTTGCATGAAACTCATCGGCGCCAGCCAAGGAACTGGTTATAACTCCTTCTGCTGTTTGTAGTATAAGCAACTCGCCCTGTTGAACTACACCAATCTCATCATCCTTTATAGATTTGCACAAGTTATCGAATTGCTTAAAGCTTTCTTGTGTCATAACGATAGAAATAGGTAAGTTAATCTCTTTTGGTAAAAAGATTTCGTTTGCTCTGCCTTCTATTTGTACTTTTATAACCTGCTTCTCTACATCTATTTCAAGAAACTCAAATACTTCAAATAAATTATCACCATGGTGAATTTTTTTTATCTCATATAGCATACGTTCGATGGCTGCCTTGCGGATTTTTTTAGTTGGCAGTTGTTGAATATCCTCAAAGTGCGTTAAATGTTTCTCAGATGCTTCTTGGCAATCGCATGTACGAATGGTTGCTTGATTACTTTGATTGTCTTGGTTCGACTTCGTTTTATTTTTATCTGAATCAACGTGAATTAATTCTATAATCGACGGACCTGATGGCGGCGTTTTAAAGTGAAATACAATGTCTTTTCCTAATGGAAAGTAGCCTGGAAGCTGTTTAGCCAAATTACCATGAATTGAAAATTGTGCATCTTTTAAGTGAGTAGAACTCGTACTTAGTTTAATTTTACAACCTGAAATTAAAGGGGGCTGACCTGCAATTAACGTAAAGAGAAGGCCTTTTTTATCTATTAATATGGTTGCTAGGCTATCGACGTGGCGCCTATCAATTTCATCCGTAATATTTTTAATTAAGCGGCTTTTATTGTGAGGGAGAACAATTATCATGATTGGGCCTTATTAGATTGCAATAACTGAAAAAAATTTTGTGTATATTCGAGGACATCGGCTGAAAGGGCTACTTTGGGTGTCAAATAAATAGTTAATAATGTTTCTCCTTTAGGTACTCTTTTTACTTCAATAGTATCGTTTTCATGAGCAAACAGTGTGTTGAGTAATACTAGTTGCCGCTTAGGCTTAACTTTTCGATTAATACACAGTACAAACTTACTGCTGAGCCACCCCCAATCTTCATATTTAAATACGGCGTTAAACATATTGGCATTTTTAGAGTTGCAGGCAAGCGTGATCTGTAATGATTGTTTATCGTTCGAAAGTATGATGGGAGGTAAGTTTTTCAAAGCTGTGCGCTGTTTTTTACTCATCGGTTTAATATGATGTTTACACCCATTGGCCCAAATAAAACTGAGTGCATAGAGATCAAGCGTTTTATTATTGAACATGGTTTTAAATATGAAACCGAGTATCGAGTGTTCACTGCCATGAAGTTTTTCCCAGGCTAAACTGTGAACAATTGTTAAAGGCGCTTGTTTCGTTTTAATAGCTTTACCAAATACGACTTCTATAAGTTCACAATCACGCAGTATGATTGGCTGGCTACGTTTTTGTTCCAGATTTTTATTGGCGTATTCAGGGCTGAGTTTAACTAATATACGAGAAAGATCATTAGAGTCAGGCTTTAGTCCAAGTAAATAACGTAGCTCACTGTGTGTGTATTCGCGCTGTGTATACGATGAATGAGTAGGGCTAATGATAGGCAGTAGCCAATCTATGTCATGCAAGTATGACCAGCGTGTAGTGCCATAATAAATATGACCAATTTGTTTACCCATTTCATCTAAAAAGGCGGCATCATTCACTGCGTTAACCTTTCGCCCTTCAAACCAATAATTAAAGCGAGTAGCCACAGACCTACTTGATAGCACCTCCTGCTCAAGTGGTGTTTCTCCTCGTTGTACATCGACTGTATTATTTAAGCAGTGTAGTGTTTGCAGCATAAATAGATGCACGCCACTGTGGCGAAGATGATGAAAATTAAGATGCTTACCAAATAAACACCGTAAAGCACGTGACACAGGTAATAAATAATAAAGCTGCCGTGAATGGTATTTCTCACCTTCAAACCCCAACAAGGGCTGTTCGTGGGGAGCGCTCTCTTTTACTGCCAGTAGATGTTCAAATAATGGGTGATACCGCTCAGAAAGTGTAGTGTATACTTTGCGTGTGGTATCGCTTTTAGTGTTGCCTTCAGGGGTGTTTGTTACGGTAATTGTTACAAGGCCAGTACTTAGCTCAAATTGAATATCTTTACAGCGTAACCTTAGAATTTCACCACGGCGCAGCATAGCGTAAAAGCCGAGTAAAGCAGCGATTACACAAAATAGACTACGAAGAGGGTGATGGGTGCCATTGTCGATAAGTGTTTTTATCAAGTGGTCACATTCCTCAACGCTTAAACGTGCAGGGCTTACAGAAGGCGCTATTAGCGGGCTACTAAACAGAGATAAGTTGAGCATATCTGTTTGTTCTTGGTGCTTTAAAAATCGTAAAAAATTATAAAAGGTTACTTTTACTATATCTGAGCCTATTGAGCCATAAACACACTTAGCCCATACATTAACCGCCTCTTCATCAATTGCATCAGCGTAAGATAAAGGGAAAGGCTCAATTTTACTTTTTAGTGAGGTGTAATTTTTAATTGAGCCTGTGGCAAGCTTCGCTTTTTTTACGCCACCGTACACGATTAGCTGTTTGGTATAGTCAAATAACATGCGCGGCAAAATATTAGCTGCATCCCATGATGGAGGGGCTACAGCATTCGGGTTTTCTGAGTGTTTAAGTAGTATTTCATGCTGCCAGTGTTGTTTGGTTTTTGAGTTTTTTAGCGATTCAAACCACTTGAGATCCCAGTCAATAGCGTAAATTTCATCCGCTTTGATTGTGGACTGACTGATGCCACGAGGTATACCGACGTGGCGCTCAGGATAGGCTAAATCTTTTATAAAAATAAACGGGAGTTTAAAGCGAGTGTACCAGTTTATTTGAAAACGTCTTGGCCACTCACCTTGTTTAACACCAGATAATCCTTCTTCTTCTAACCACTTAGTTAAATAGTTATGTAACTTCGCCACCGTTATCTGCTCAAGGGGCAGTGCATAGTAATCACGTAATAGTCGGTAGCATATTATTGTAATATGGTAATGTGTTACTTGCGGTTGATCAGTACCACATTCAAAATGCGTTACAGCAAGGCGCGGATTAGGCATTTCGTTTGTTATAGAGTTAGAGTTATTTAAGATTGCGCACATATGCGCTAACGATAAAGGCGCGATTTCAAACCCTATCATTAATGCAATAAAACAGGGAGTTAATGGCGATCTGGTAGCAAAAAAGTGTGCTTTGTGCTGTTGATAACGAGTAAATATTTGCTGTGCATGCGCAGTACCTTTTGTAAGCTCCTCAAAATATAGATGATTCGTATCCGCTATATTTAGTTTTATTTTTTCAGGTAGTTGCCATTGACGTTCATTTCCTAAATAAAAAAGAACGCCCTCAAGTGCCTTTCGATAGACTCGTTGCTCCCCCGTTGGAATAGTATTAATTTTTTTATTTATTATATTTATTTCGGTATCATCTAAACTAGGTGTTTGTATGCTCACCACCATTAGTAAGTTATTCAATACCCATAAAATAGCTTCTAGAGATGTACTGTGTGGCCAGGTATTTACTAAATAATCATTTATTTTATTGGCCTGCTTTTCTATAAACTGTTTAGACATGAATAAACGCCTCCAAACCAATGCGCTGCGGTAGCATGTTTAAATAGTCCTTCATCACAGCAAAACGTCTTGGCGATAATATGTCACTGCCGACCTGCTCTCCCAAATTTTCATGACCCATGAGACGATCAATATCGTTGTCAAATAACTTATTTGAAAACATATGACTATTAGCACAGTGGCTAAAAAAGTGACGCAACTGATAAGGCACTACATTGGGCCAAATTTGGTGCATAAATAAGCGAAGCTCGCGACTTGTTAGGGCTTTCGGGATGTTTTTCTCACTACACGTATACCAAAGCTCATTTAATTCAGTATGTATGCTGAGTTGTGTACGAATAACTGATTGTAAGGATAAATACTGTTTAATCTCTTGTTGCAAGTAATCACAGAGTATTAGCTGCCTAAGGCGGCTTTTATCCTTAATGAATGCAATATCACCACCTGAATAGTAATCTGATAAAATACTAATACCATGCGTAGGCCTTGCACCAGTAAGTAGAATATAGAGAAATGCAATACGATAAGTCGCTTTATTATAGTAATCGCGAAGCGCTGCTTGATTAGCTAATGACGATTTTTGGCTTGGACCTTTGAAATAAATACTCTCTTTGGCATCTTCAACCATTTTTTGAAGAGATTTAAAAAAACGACTCACATCTTTATCAAGCAACGAACGACTGCTTCCTAACATAATTGCGGGAATATACACTTTGTTTTGTCCGTACTGCGAAGTGTCGATTTCAGTGTGCCTAATTGTGCCTTGTCCTAATAAATACTTAGCCTTTTGTGGTTCCTTTTTAATTAAGTTAAATGAAAAGTCTTTCAGATAAACTACAAAGTATGAATAGATACTAGCGTTTCTTGCCGCAGTTATAAGCCTTGATAAGTAGCGATTATGCGCCTTAAAAATTTTACTGCGTATATTATCACTACTTTGTTGTTGATAATATTCCGCGCTTCTATGATGAGCTTGCTGGGGTCCTATAAGTTGCGCTCTAACAATTGCACCTATCGCATTATCTGCTTTGGCGCATTTTACAAAGTAACTTTGCAGGGTGTTTTTACGGACACGGGGTAGGTTCTGTAATTTACGAGGTGTTTTCCAAGCCTTAGACATTAACTCGAATAAGTGTTCTTTGTCTTTGAGATTTAAAAAAGGCGTACCGTAAGTTTGATCGCTAATAAAGCTTTGAAAAAATGCATTTAAATAGGTCGGCATAGGTTGCCATAAATACACAATACGGTTTTTGTATTTACAGGGTCTCGCATATTCAGCCCAGGAAACGGTGCGATCATAAAAAGTTCGAAAAGTGTGTTTTTTACAAGGTTTCGTGGCAGATATTTTTATAAAATCAGGAATATCACTTGCCGAACTAATGTGCTTCCAGCCTAGTGTTAACCACATGAATAGTGCTACTGCAGTCATGGCTGGACGTGCTTTAGCATCCACACTAGCTAGCTTTATCAACATAATCGCCAATGTTGTGGCGTGCGCTAATGCATTAGGGTAACAACCACCGGCATTACTTAAACGATTACTTCTTGCAATATGCTCCGAAATACCCATTTTTAGCTCCTTATTACCGAAAAATAGAAGGGGAGGTATTAGCTAAGTTTGCCAATGTCGTTTTTTTAGGGGCATGTATACCGTGCGCTTTAAAACAACCAAGTCGGTGCTGAATATTGCTACTCAAGCCATTTTTCAAATAAAGCGTGACAGCACAGTTAGATAGCAAGGTAACGCCTAATACGTGCTCAATAACATCTGCTGGGTAAATATGTATCTTTAAAAACAGCTTTTTACTTAAAGGATGAGCTTTAAAGCGTTCAAGTATGTTGCTTGTTGTAAGTGTTAAATAGCTATTATCGTCAGTATCAAAAATCACAGCTAATGGGTGCAAGTCTAATAATGACTGTATTACTTCTATAGGTAAGTCATCGATACTTTGGTTCGCTCTTAGCTGTATTAAATCATTTTTGGTTAATTCAATTAGTAGCGGGTGAGGCTTCAGCTCAGCCTTTAAAAGTGGTATCGATTTTTGTTTGTATTTCATAATTAACTTCTCTATACATTTTATTATCAAAGGAGCGTTAAGGCTCATTTCGAAACAGCAGTAAACTAGTCGTGTTCATAAGACCTACATAAGTACAAGCAACAAAAGTTACTTTCTTATGAGTACGGCAAGTGAATAACTAGCTCCATAGGTACAAGTCGAATCGTAAACATTATTTTTGATATATAAAAAAATTAGAGAACCCCAAAAAGCATGCTGTAATTTTTCTTTTTTAAATTTTTTTTAATTTCAGTTAGTTAAGATTTTGTTTTTATTCAAAAAAAGTTTGTTTTATGTTTTTTAATTGATTTTTATTTTTAAAGTGAATTTTGAGGTGATAAATAAGGTTATTTATACATTTTGATGTGGACGTAGGCAGGGAGCCTGACTGAACAAGTATTTATTCAAGTCAGGCGTAGTTCATATAACTAAAGCATATAACGATGAACGTTAGTATTGATGTTCTGATTTTTAAAATAGTTGCTTAACGAAAAAAGATGAAGCAGAGAGTGAACGCTTGTTCAGCTAAAAAAATTCTAATTTTTCCGCTATTTCCGCGAGTTTAAGTTCTGAGTTTTATTCATAAATTTAAGATAGTCTCAAAAATAAATATCCACCCATCTAAACGACTTCAAATTTTAGGTTTTTCGCAAATTAATAGATTTTTTGATGAGTTTCAAAATAGAGCACCTTATTTAGCACCCTCTAAAATTTGACTTTTAAAAAACAGAATGAATTCAGTTTGTTACTTTGTTTTTTCTGTTTTTTTATTGTTTCATTTATTATATATTTTAGATTAGGTACAAATTGAATCGTAAACATAATTTTTTGATAAATAAAAAAATTAGAGCACCCTAAAAAGCATGCTGTAATTTTTAATTTTTAATTTTTAATTTTTAATTTCAATTGGTTAAAGTTTTATCTTTTAAGTGGATTTTGAGGTGATAAATAAGGCTATTTATGCGTTTTAATGTGGACGCAGAAAGGGAGCGTGACTGAATATGTATTTATTCAAGAAAAACGTAGTTCATATAACTAAAGCATATAACGATGTACGCTAGCATTGATGTTCTAATTTTTAAAATAGTTGTTTAACGAAAAAATACGAAGCAGAGAATGAACGCCTGTTCTGTATTAGTTCAAATCTAAACTAACAGTCACCATTAGAAAAATGGGTAACTGTCAGATCAAGTCTGAGCTAGTACACCTGTTCAGTTAAAATAGCTCCAATCTGTACGCTTTTTCACAAGTTTTTTCGCGAAATTTTTCGCACCTTTAAGTTTTTAACTTTTTCTTCGCAAGTTCTAAACAGTCTCAAACATGAACACCCATTTATTCAAGCAACCCCTTATTATCGCACTATTTAGGGGTTTTTATGCTTTTAGCTATTTCTCCGTAAATTGATAATAGTCTCAAATATGAACACCTGTTCAGCTGAAAATTTCCAATTTCCGTACTTTTTGCGCGAAAATTTTCGCACCTTTAAGTTTCGTTATTTTTTCGGCCTTTGAGTGTGGCTGTAAGCATGTAAGTAGTACTAATAACGTATAAAAATAGCTCTCGTAAACCCCTATTTACGATAGCTATTATTATGTTAAATTGAATGTTGGGTGAAAAAACAATAGTAACCCCACTCAAAACTATTATATATTTTTCGTTTATAGCTAGAGGTGATTGATTTAATTTCTTTGCTATAGTTAGTTAAAACGATAGCAAAAAAGGAATCCTTATGGATAACCTCAAACTTCTTGTTTTAGAGCCTGCTTTACATTTGCCAGTGGATACACCTAACCTTAAAAAGTACGATGCAGTGAAATTAGCTGGTTTATGGGTGGAGCATTTAAGTTTTATAGAAGAAATAGATTTAACGGAGTATAACTACAAGCCGGGGTATGTTAAAAGTATTGATGGTTTGCAGTTACTTTCTTTTGCAAGTTCACCCCCTGTATGTATCGATATAAATGAACAACTTCCACTAAACGCTGCGCGTTTTGAAGGAGTTTCAAAAAGAAAGCCTAAGCTACCTTTTTAGGCTGGTTCCCAGCCTGAATACCTAACGCCCAGTTTAAGTTAACTTGCGCACTGGCTACATCGCGGGGCTTCTCACAACCACATTCGCATGAGTGCCAGCGGTCTGCTAAGGATTTCTTCTTCTTAGCTCCGCAGTCTGGGCAGGTTTGACTTGGCTTAACTTGCTTTGTTGGTACTTCAACAAATTCGCTACTAGCTTCTTCCGCTTTGTATCGCAGTAAATTAAGAGTCATGGCTGGCGCGGTGTTCAGAATTTCCCGATTCAGACCAGCCTTTTGTTTCACCATTTTTCCGTTTTTCTCGACAGTACCTTTGGCACTGCGAGTCATGTTCTTAACGGTGAGTTTTTCGGTGGCGATCAATGCCGCCACTTCAACTAATTTTGCAGTTTCTTTATGAGTAAAATCGAGTCTTTGACGGGCGATTTTCTGGTGGAGTTTGGCAATTTGATGCTTTAATTTTCGCTGGGTGCGAGTGCCTTTTTTCGCTAACGCGAGGTCACGTTGTAAAGAGGTTAATCGCTCTTTGCTGTTTCTGAGGTAACGGGGGTTTTCGACTTGCTCAAAATTACCATCCTGATCGATAGTCGAAAAGTAATGAGAAACACCCCAATCCAAGCCAACAGCTTTAGTGCCACAGTTTCTCTCAATGGTGTCATACTCCATTGAAACTGAAATGAACCACTCACCATTCTTTCGGATGATTTCGGCAGTTTTCGGCTTGCCTCCTGTGTTTCTAGCTTTACCTCGGATCTTAACGATACCAACATCAGCCAAATAAACAGCACCATGCTTTTTTTCTTTCAGGTTGAGCTTCCAACCATCACCATGAGCCTTGTAGCCCCAACCTTTAAAGCGTTGAAATGGTTTAAAACGTGGGAATCCAGCTTTCTTATCACCTTTTTTGAGCCGTCTAAAAAAACCGTCAAAAGCCAGTGCAACACGTTTTAATGTGACTTGCTCACTCTGAGCATTAGCATTGAAAATGCCATGCGCTTTACGATTATTACGCCACAGAGTGTTGATTTTGCACTGTTCGTGAAAGTTAAGACTGTAATTAGAATCACGATATGTTTCGATGCGATCACGTAAAGCCCAGTTGTACAACTGGTGATGGTGGACAAACAAATCCATCAGCGATTCTTCTTGAGAAACTGATGATTTCATTTTATATGTAACTTTACGGATTGCTTTTTTCATAACAACTAATTATATTTAGTTATTATGAAAAAACAAGCCCTAAATACGCTGTATCACAGCGTTTATAATATTCACTATCATTTAGTTCTTGTAACTAAATATCGTCATCGCTGTATCACGCCAGAGGTTGCCGCGTACTTAGAATCTCAGTACAAAAGGTTGTTAAAATCTTGGGATTGTGAGCTTTTGGAGTGCAATGGTGAGCCAGATCACCTTCACCTTTTAATTTCTGCTAATCCCAAGATGCAACCAAGTAAAATGGTGAACAGTTTAAAAACTGCTACATCAAGACTTGTGCGAAAGGAGTTTTCCGAACACTTGGGTGAGTTTTACTGGAAGCCAGTTTTTTACAGCAGAAGTTATTGTCTGGTTAGTTGCGGAGGTGTGCCACTTGAAATCGTGAAGCAATATTTAGCTCAACAGGAAGGATTTGATTAAAGCCACCACTTCGTGGTGGTGCGCCTTTCACCACCACCTAAATTAACTCGCTTTGGCTCATTAGATTTAGATGGAGCACTTGGCGCTATTGGGTAGA